>JACCYY010000181.1 GCA_013696235.1 Sporichthyaceae bacterium
TCCGCGCGACGGCCAGCGCCGGCGCGTGCCGCGCCAGCGCTCGCATCGCGCCGGTCACACTCCCCCGCGCAGGAACGCTTCGAGCAGCGGACCGGCGGTCCTGGACCCGGACTCACCGTCCTCGACGAAGACCGCGACCGCGAGGTCGCCCTGGATCGCGATCATCCAGGCGTGGGTGCGCGGCGGTGACTCGCTGCCGTACTCCGCGGTCCCGGTCTTGGCACCGACCGGGTCGCCTGGTACGTCGCTGAGGAACTGGGCACTGCCCTCGTCCACCACTGTCTCGAGCAGCGCGCGGAGCTGCTCTGCCTCGACGGGCTGCAGCGGCGCGGCGACGATCTTCTCTGCCGGCACTGCGTCGAGGAGCACCACCGGTACGACCGTCTCGCCGCGCGCGACGGAGGCTGCGACGGCGGCCATGGCCAGCGGCGAGGCCTGGACGCGGCCCTGTCCGATCATCGACGCGGCGTGCTCGGTCTCGGTTTCGGCCGCGGCGGGCACCGAGCCGAAGAACGCCGGCAGGCCGAGGTCGGCGTCGACGCCGAGTCCCAGGGCGGCGGCCGACTCGGCGAGGACGTCTTGCGGCACCTGGTCGCGCGCTGAGATGAAGGCGGTGTTGCACGAGCTGGCCAGTGCCGTCTGGAGCGGGATCCCACCGAGGTCCGAGGACGGGTAGTCGTCGTAGTTCTCGAACTCCTTGCCGTCGACGGTGATCGTCGACGTGCATTCGAGCTCGCTCTCAGGTGTGAGCCCGGCCCGGAGCAGGGCCAACGTCGAGACGACCTTGAACGTGGAGCCGGGAGCGTACTGGCCGATCGTCGCCGTCGACAGCCCGCCGCCGCCTGACCCGCTCGCCGCAGCCAGCACCTCTCCGGTCGACGGCCGGATCGCGACGATCGCGCTCGCCTCCGCGACCGGCGCGAGCACCGTCTCCGCGAGCTGCTGCAGGTCCGGGTCCAACGTCGTCGTGAGTGGCTCGCCGGGAGCTGCCGCACGCGTGTAGAGCGTCCGCGGTTCCCCGGTCGTCCCCTCCGCCGGTGCGGCGGAGACGGTGAGACCCGGCTGTCCGCGCAGCGTTGCGTCGTAGCGCGCCTGCAGCCCGGACAGCCCGACCGTGTCGCCGGCCGCGATCTCGCCGCCCGAGGCCTCGATGATCTCTGCGGTCGCCTCGCCGACCGTGCCGAGGATCGGACGGGCGAACTCGCGCGTGGGCGCCAGCGGGAGCTCGTCCTCGAGCGCGACGGCACCCTCGATCGCGGCGAGCTCCGCGCCCACGACCGGGCTGGCCTCCGCGCGTACGACGAGCGCCTCGACGAACGCGGCCTCGCCCGCGCCGGTGACCTGCGCGACGTATCCCGCGACGTCGATCTCCAGCAGCTCGGCCAGCGCGGTCGCGGAGGCCTCGAGCGCTGCCGGCGCGACCTGCGTCTTGTCGATGCCGATCCGGAGCACGTCCCGGTCGGTGACCAGCACCACGCCGCCGGCACCGAGGACGTCGGCCCGCTCGGCCGCGAGCTCGCCCAGCACGAGGTGCTCGTCCGGGGTCAGCGACGGCTCGACAAGATCCGTCGACCAGGCCACGCGCCAGGGCTCGGCCTCGTCCGCCTCGTCGTACGCCAGCGTCGCGGCCGTCTCGTACGACCAGTCCTCCTCGGTGTCGTCGAGGTCCCAGGTGTAGGCGAGAACGGCGGTCGCGGTGTCGTTCTCGTCGTCCCGGTCGACGTCGCCGAGCTCCACCGACGGACGGAGCTCACCGAGCTCGGCCACCGCCTCGGCGAGGTCCGGTTCCGCTTGTGCTGCGGTGGCCGCGGTGAACGGCACCTCCGCGAGCTCGAAGGTCGACAGGCCGCTCACCAGCAGGCTCAGCGCGTCCTCGGGACCCGGCCGTTCCTCGCTGCATGCGGTCAGCCCGAGCGCCGCGACCGCGAGGACCAGCGCCAGCACGCCACCTCGGTGACCCGTCCGCACGCTCACCGGTAGCGGAAGCCGTCGAGAAAGCGGCGGAACAGCCCACCGGTTTGCGGCAGCGGTGCAGCCGGCGGCGGCGTGGCGGCCCGGCGTTTGGCGACCGGGGACGCGTAGTCGGTCCGCACGATGGCGTCGACAACCTGGGTCTCGTCGAAGTCCTCGGAGCCGTCGATCACCGGGACGAAGCCGACCAGCACCCCGTCGCGCATGACCTGCGCCTCCAGGCCGGCGGTGCCATCGGTGTCCCAGATCGCCTGACGACCGCCCGGCAACGAGACGCGTACGCCGAACTGCGCCACTCCCGCCCGTTCCAGGTGGGCCGGGGTTCCGCGCTCGCGCAACGTGTCCACCACGCGGCGCGCGCGCATCTCGTCCATGCCGCCAACGCTAGCCCGCCGCGCATCTGGAGCGCCCCTCCACTGCCTCCGGCCCACGTTGGTCAGTCGTGACCGGGCCGGGGTCTGGTCCGACCCGGTGGACATGATGGGCTTCCCGTGAGATCGCGAGACCGCGACGCCACCACCTGTGAACCGAGGAGCGAGCAACGCATGAGCACCCACGCTGAGGCCAGCTTCACCATCGACGGCTGGGAGGAGGAGGACGTCTTCCAGGCCGACGGCGTGCGGATCTACCGCGTCAAGGTCAGCAAGACGCTTGTCGGTGGTCTCGACGGCACCGCCCAGGGCTGGATGACCATGGCGATGGCCCCGGGCGACTCCGCCGCGTACGTGGGGTTCGACCGGCTCGAGGTCACCGTCGACGGGCGCCGCGGGTCGTTCGTCATCCGGCACGACGCGTCGATGCACGCCGGCGGCGGCGACGCGACCTGGGACATCGTGCCCGGCTCGGGCACCGGCGAGCTGGCCGGCATCCGCGGGACGTCGAGGGTGGACCGCCACGACGACGGGAGCCACACGTACGCGATCGACTATGACCTCGACGAGCCAGCGACCACCGCGTAGCCCGGGTCACGGTCGGTACGGCGGCGCCTCACCCCAGCCCCACCTCGGGACAGGCGCCTCGGGCACGGTCGGCGCGCCGGGCTGAGAGTTCGCCAGCGCGAGCCGGGTGCCCCACTCGACGTACGCGACGAACGCCGACCGGAACTCCGGGTCGTCGGGCAGGCCGGCATCGTCGGCGCTCGCCGCGATCAGGGCGGCCCGGCGGGCCCGCTGGGTCTCGGTGATCGACAACCCGATGTGGTGGCGCAGCATCGCCGGGTAGCCGCCGAGCTCGTCGGTGTAGTCGGTCGGGCCGCGAAAGACCTCACCGAACCAGAGCGCTACGTGCTCGCGATGGTCGGGACCCATGTGGGCGAACACTGGCGCGAGCACCTCGTCCCGCTCGACCCGGTCGTAGAACACTTCGGTAAGCCGGCGCAGCACGTCATGACCGCCGGCCCATTCGTACAGCGTCGGCACGGAGGTCATGACGGTCTCCTCAGGATGATTACAGTGTTGCATCCCACTGTACGCCTACTCGCGCCGGGTCAGCGACCGCGCCGTGAGCGGAGGTAGTCGGCGACGACGTACCGGCCGAGGTCGTCGATATCGGGGGTCAGCACCCGGCCGGAGCTGCGCCGGGCGATCGCGTCGACGAAGCGGCGCAGGCCCGGGTCGTCGCCGAGCATGAACCAGTTGATCGTCGCGCCGTAGCGGCTGAGGTGGTCGACCTCGCGGACCGTCGCCTGCACGGTCTCGCGCTCCGGCGGCCAGGAGAACACGGCCTCGCCGTCGTCGAGCAGGTGCGCGGTCGGCTCTCCGTCGGTGACGACCAGCACGACCGGCTCGGCGTCTGAGTGCCGCCGTAGGTGGCGCCCGGCGAGGCGGAGCGCGTGCTGCAGGTTCGTGCCCTGCACCGTCTCCGGCTCGACCGCGACCAGCTCGCCCAGCGACAGCGCCTGCGCGTACCGCCCGAAGCCGATGATCTGCAGCGCGTCCTGCGAGAAGCGGATCGAGGTGAGCTGGGAGAGCGCCAGGGCGGTCTGCTTCATCGGGCCCCACCTCCCGTCGGTGACCATCGAGTACGACAGATCGACGCAGAGGGCGACCGCAGCACCGGAACGGCGCTCGGTCTCGACCACCTCGAAGTCCTCGACGTCCAGCGTGACCGCGACAGTGCGGCGGCCGGTCCTCGAGGGTTCGCCCGTACGGTGACCAGCCGCCCCGCGGCGTACGGCGTTGCCGACGGTTCGGGCGACGTCGAGCGGCTGCTCGTCGCCGAAGCGCCATCGCCGGGACGCGCCGGTGATCTCGCCGGCGGCACCTGCATCGCGCAGGTCGTGCTGGCCGCGCGGCCCGCGCTCGAGGTGGGCGAACACGGCTCGCAGCGCGGACTCGCCGAGCCGGCGCAGGGCCTTCGGGCTCAGCTGCGGGTCGGCACCGCTCCCGCTGAGCCAGCCCTGGCGCTCGAGCTCGCGCTCGAGCTGCTGCAGCCGACTGACCTCGTCCGCGGCGGCCCGGCCGAGGTGGCGCTGGACGGACTCCACGTCCACGTCGTCGAGGGTGGCACCGGGATGGTCCTGACCGAGCTGTTCGAGCAGGTCATCGAGGTCGGCGATCTCGCCCAGCGCCTGCGCGGCCGACCCGTAGCCGAGCGGCTCCGCGCCGCTCATCTGCTCGCCGCGCCCCCACGGCAGCTCGGGCCGCAGTGCCCGGAGGTTCGAGGTGAGCTCGGCCATCTGCCCCGCCACCCCGGCCCCACCGAGCGCGGACGCCATCAGCCCGGCGAGCTCCGCGCGCTGGGCCGGCGAGAGCGAGCGCAGCAGGCGCTCCCCGGCCGCGGCCCGCCGGGCGAGCGCGTCGACCAGCTCGTCGACATCATCGGGCTGCTCGGGGAAGAGCTCGCCGTGGCGCTGCATGAACTCCGCGAACGCGTCTGCGGTGTCCTCGCCGCGGGCGTGCTTGCCGAGCAACGCGTTGAGATCGGTCAGCATGTCCTGCACGCGTTGGGCCGCGGCCGGGTCGTTGGCCGGATCGGCGCCGCGGAGCGCGTCGCGCAGCCCCGCGAACTGCTGCTCGAGGACTTCCCGCCGCAGGCCCTCGAGGATCGCCTCGTACGTCGCGCGCGCATCCGCGCTGGCCCAGTCGTAGTCGGCCAGCTCCTCGACCGCCCGGGCGGTCGACCGCGGCAGCGCGTCCAGCCGCGTCTCGGCGAACCGGGCGTCGTCGCCCGGTCGGGTGGCGAGCTCCTCGCGCTCGGCGGACAGCGCCTGGTCCAGCTGAGCCCGGGCCCGTGTGACGCTTCCTTCCAGGTCGCCGCGCCGGCCGGCTTCCCGGCGGAGCCGGCGTGCCCTGGCGAGCAGCTCGTCGAGCCCGCCGTGCTCGCCCAGCCCGCGGCGGAGCAGGTTGCGCAACGCCGATCGCAGGCTGCCCCCGTCGAGCACCTCGCGGCCGAGCTCGTCGACGGCGGCACGGACGTCGTACGGCGGGGCGAGCGGGTCCGGGCCGCCCGCCCACGCGCCGTACCGGTTGCGCTTGGACCTCACGTCACGCTCCCGGCCGCTCCCCGGCCGCCACCGATCCTTGGCACGGGGCCACCCCGGGCCAGGAGGTCCAGCACGGGGTCACCCCGTGCCAACCAGGGACTGGCGTGCATCCCCCGCGCTCACGAGTTGCGAGCGCCGGGGCGCTGGCCGTAGACGGAGCGCCCGTCGTCGGCCACGTCCTTGGACAGCCGACGGGTGAGGTGCAGTCCCTCGAGCACCATCTCGATGCCCGACGCGGCCTGCCCGCTCGTGGGCGCGTCACCGAGCCCCAGCCGTTCGAGCACCTTGGCCAGCCCCGGCAGCGGGCCGATCTGCTCGAGCAGCTCGGCGGCGGACACCTGCTCACCGGTCTCGACCGTGCCACCGTCGGCGACCAGGTCGGTGAAGCTGGACAGGTCCAGCCCGGACAGCCGGGCCCGGAACGTCTCGGCAGCTGCCGAGCGCAGCAGGTGGGCGAGCACCTCGATCTCGCGTCCTTCCTCCCCGCTCTCGAACTCGACCTTGCCCCGGAGCGTGCTGGTCACCGACGCTGTGTCACCCACCCGGGCCACCGGGTCGGCCTCGCCGAGCAGTGCGCCGCGGCGCAGCGCGGCGGCCGCGACGGTCTCCGCGGCGGCGATCGAGAACCGGGCCGAGATCCCCGGCCGAGGGTCGATCGACGGCGACTCCCGCACCTGACGGGTGAACCGCGCCAGCACTTCGAGGACGTGCTCCGGCACCTCCGCGACGAGGTCGGCCTCCTGGCGGATCAGGTCCAGCTCCAGATCGAGCTCGATCGGGTAGTGCGTCCGTACCTCGGCGCCGAACCGGTCCTTGAGCGGGCTGATGATCCGCCCGCGGTTCGTGTAGTCCTCCGGGTTGGCGCTGGCCACGAGCAGCAGGTCCAGCGGAAGCCGGAGCTGGTAGCCGCGGACCTGCAGGTCGCGTTCCTCGAGCACGTTCAGCAGGGACACCTGGATCCGCTCGGCCAGGTCGGGCAGCTCGCTGATCGCGAAGATCCCCCGGTTGGTCCGCGGGACCAGCCCGAAGTGGATCGTGTCGGGATCACCGAGCCGCCGACCCTCGGCGATGCGGATCGGGTCGACGTCACCGATGAGGTCACCGACGCTGGTGTCCGGGGTGGCCAGCTTCTCGCCGTACCGGTCGTCCCGGTGGCGCCACCCGACCGGCAGGCCGTCGCCGACCTCGGCGACCAACCGCCGCGAGGCCGGGGTGAGCGGCGCGTACGGATGCTCATTGAGCTCGCTCCCGACGATCATCGGCGTCCACTCGTCGAGCAGCTGCACCAGTGACCGGATCAGTCGGGTCTTGCCCTGGCCGCGCTCGCCGAGCAGCACCATGTCGTGGCCGGCCAGGATCGCGCGCTCCACCTCGGGCAGCACGGTGTCGTCGTAGCCGACGATGCCGGGGAATCGCTCGGCCCCGTCCCGCATGCGGGCAAGGAGGTTGCGGCGAAGCTCCTCCTTGACGGTCTCGTGGACGTGCCCGGTGTCGCGCAAGGCGCCGAGGGTCCGCGGCAGGTCCTCGGGTGGGACCGGCGGCACGGGGAGGGCAGCCGAACGGGTGGTCGAGGGTTGATCGGTCACCCGCTGACCGTACGTCGAGGCGGGACGTGGTGAGGCCGGGTCGAACT
>JACCYY010000183.1 GCA_013696235.1 Sporichthyaceae bacterium
TGATCGTTCCGTACGTGATGATCTGCGCGACCCGCTCCTCGCCGTACAGCTCGGTCGCGTACCGGATCATGTCGCCGCGCCGGCGCTCGTCGAAGTCCAGGTCGATGTCGGGCATCGAGATGCGCTCGGGGTTGAGGAACCGCTCGAACAGCAGCCCGTGCGCGACCGGGTCGAGCTCGGTGATCCCCAGCGCGTACGCGATCACCGAGCCACCCGCGGACCCGCGCCCCGGGCCGACCCGGATTCCGGACTCCTTGGCGTGCCGGACGAGGTCGGCGACGACCAGGAAGTAGCCGGGGAAGCCCATCGTCGTGATGACGCCGAGCTCGTACGCGGTGCGCGACCGGTGGGCGTCGGAGACCCCGCCCGGGAACCGCTCGAGCAGCCCGCGCTCGACCTCCTGGACGAGGAACGAGTCCTCGGTCTCGCCCGTCGGCACTGGGAACCGCGGCATGAGGTTGGCGCCCTCGTTGAACATGACGTCGCAGCGCTCGGCGATCAGGAGCGTGTTGTCGCAGGCTGCCGGGAAGTCGCGCCACACCTGCCGCATCTCCGCCGGCGGCTTGAGGTAGTAGCCGGTCCCGTCGAACTTGAACCGGTTGACGTCGGCCATGGTCTTGCCGGTCTGCACGCAGAGCAGGACCTCGTGCGCCTGGGCATCCCGCTCGTACGTGTAGTGCAGGTCGTTGGTGGCGAGCAGCGGCAGGCCGAGCTCGGCGGCCAGCCGGAGCAGGTCGTCGCGGTATCGCCGCTCGATGTCGGCGCCGTGGTCCATCACCTCGCAGAAGAAGTTCTCGGCGCCAAAGATGTCGCGATAGTCAGCGGCAGCCTGCAGCGCGTCGGGGTAACGGTCCTGCAGGAGGAGGCGGTTCACCTCACCACCCGCGCAGCCGGTCGTGCCGACCAGGCCGACGGCGTACCGCTCGAGGAGCTCGCGGTCCATCCGTGGCTTGTAGTAGTGGCCCTCGAGCGAGGCCAGCGACGACAGGCGGAAGAGGTTGTGCATGCCCTCGGTCGTGGTCGCGAGCAGCGTCATGTGCGTGTACATCTCGCCTGGGTTGTCCGGGGAGACGTCGGCCATGGAGCCGCCGGACCGATCCCCGCCGACGGCCGCCCGCCGGCGCTCGAACCGCGACCCGGGGGCGACGTACGCCTCCATCCCGATGATCGGCTTGACCCCGGCCGCCTTCGCCTTCTTGTAGAAGTCGTACGCCCCGAAGACGTTGCCGTGGTCGGTCATCGCGATCGCCGGCATGCCCATCCGGGCGGTCTCGGCCATGAGATCTGGCAGGCGGGCGGCGCCGTCGAGCATGGAGTACTCGGTGTGCACGTGGAGGTGCACGAACTGCTCGCCGGACACGGACGCCGATCGCCTTCCTGCCGAGACCTGCACTGCCAGTCACGAGCAACCCGGCTCTACACAGGTCATCGCTCGCGACCTCGCGACTCTAACCGCCGGGCCTGACGCTCCCGACCCGACGCACCGGTGCTCCCGCAGACCGGCGGCGACACGCCATCGACGCCACGCCGACGGCTCCGGGATCTCGGTGAGGTCGGTGGCGCCGCCAGGGCACTTCGCCGGCGCAGGTCGGCGCGATCACTCATGGGCGACGGGGTGCCCCAGCCCGAGGCCGGGCGTGCCGCTTCGCGCCTGCACCTGCAGGAGGCGGGCTACGCCCTGCTCGCGGTCGCGTTGATCTTCGCCATCGCCGGGGTGCTGGCAACACGTGATTGAGCGCGACGCGGCCCGGAGGACCTCGAACCTCCCGTCGTGGTCACGCTCGCCGGCGATGCGACTCGTTGGCTACTCGCCGCTCCGCAGCCGGTCGAGCGCATCGCGCAGGTCGTCCGCGTAGGCGCTCTCGTACGAGACTCGCTCGCCCGTGCCGGGATGGACGAACCCGAGGCGGACCGCGTGCAGCCACTGCCGGTTCAGACCCACGCGAGCGGCCAGGGTGGGGTCGGCGCTGTAGGTGACATCGCCGACGCACGGGTGGCGCAGCGCCGACATGTGCACCCGGATTTGGTGGGTCCTCCCGGTCTCGAGGTGGATCTCGAGGAGTGACGCGGCGCGGAACACCTCCAGCGTCACGTAGTGCGTGACGCTCGGCTTGCCCTCGGCGGTGACCGCCCACTTGTAGTCCAGGGTCGGGTGCCGGCCGATCGGGGCGTCGACGGTCCCCCGGCTCGGGTCGGGCCGGCCCTGCACGACGGCGTGGTAGGTCTTGTCGACGGTCCGGTCCCGGAACGCCTGCTTGAGCACGCTGTACGCGTGCTCGCTCTTCGCCACCACCATGAGCCCGCTGGTGCCCACGTCGAGTCGGTGGACGACGCCCTGCCGCTCCGCTGCCCCGGACGTGGCGATCGTGTAGCCGGCAGCGGCCAGGCCCCCGATCACCGTGGACCCGGTCCACCCCGGGCTCGGGTGGGCGGCAACGCCGACCGGCTTGTCCACCACCACGAGGTCGGCGTCGTTGTGGACGACCCGCAGGCCCGGGACCGGCTCGGCCGCTGCCTGGACCGGTGAAGCCACACCGGGAAGGTCGACCTCCAGCCACGCACCGGCGACCAGCCGGTCGCTCTTGCCCACGATCGAGCCCTCGACCCGCACCTTGCCGGTTGCGGCGAGCTCGGCCGCGCGGGTCCGCGAAAGCCCGAGCATCCGAGCGAGCGCGGCGTCGACCCGCTCACCGGCCACGCCCTCCGGCACCGGTAACGCTCGGGTCACGCCCGACGGGGCAGGCGGAGAGGTCGGCTCAGCCACTGGCGGCGTCGGACGGCCGGTCGTCGACCTGTCCTCGGTGGACCTGTGTGCCATCGACCTGCGTGTCGTCGACGGGCAC
>JACCYY010000187.1 GCA_013696235.1 Sporichthyaceae bacterium
GAGCAACCGCTCGGCGATCAGCGTGGCCTCGACCCCCGACGTGGCGACTCGCCTCCTGCGAGCCTTGACGGCGCTGGACGGGCACGAGTTCTGGGCCGACGACGTGGCCCTCGTGACGGGGGAAGAACTCGACATCGCACTCGCGACCTCGCACCAGGACGTGACCGACGCCCATCTGGTCGCCCTTGCCCGCCGCCACGCTGGCCGGCTCGTCTCGTTTGACTCCAGGATCGCCCGGCTGCTGCGCGAGGCCGACATCCCGTTGCTCGAGCTCCCGAACGACGAACCCGGGGTGGGTTGAGCCAGCGCCAGTGCTCGTCAGGCGACCAGCTCGCGGCCGGCGAGGATCCCCAGCGCCGTCACGATGCCGCGCTGCCAGACCGGCCAGTCGTGGTCGCCGGCGACGACGCGCAGCGACGAGTGGAAGTCCGGCCGCTCCTTGAGCCTCGCGTGCAGGCGCGCGGCGGCGAGGTCGAGATCGCACCGGCTCGCAAGATCGTCACCCGCGACGCCGCTGGACTGCATCGGCTCCTCGTCGCCGACGATGATCACCACCCGGGCAGTCGTCGGGGCAGCCGGGCGATCGGCGAGCAGCGTCGGGTAGTGCATGAGCTCCCGGAATCGCGACGGCTCGAAGATCGTGTCCCCTACCCCGAACGCCCCGGTTGCCCGGGCTGACGAGTCCAGGGACGGCCAGGGGTCATAGGCAGCCGGCGACAGCAGGACTGCCGAGCCGAAGAGGTCCGGCCGGACGATCAGCCAGCGCAGCGCGGCTGCTCCACCCATCGAGATGCCGCCGATGGTCCGCTGCGCCGCCCCCGGCCGAGGACCGAACCGCGTCTCCGCTGCGGGCAGGAGGTCCTCGAGCAGGGCCCGCTCGAGGGGCCGGCCGGGTGACGCGATGAACCCGCCGACGACGTGCGACTGTGGCTGCGGCTCGGACGGTGCGTACGACGAGTCGACCCACCAGCTCGATCGGTATCCCTCCGGGGCGTCCGGCACCGCGATGATCATCGGAGCGATGTCGCCGGAGCTCATCGCCTCCGCTGCCGCGGTCAGCACCGGCCCCACCTCGTCCGCGGAGGCGGTACTGCCGTGAAGCAGCCAGATCCACGGAAGGCGGTGCGGCGGCGAACCGGACGGAGCTTGGACGAGCACTCGCCACGACTGCCCGAGCACCGGGGAGTCGATCACGAGATCGTGCAGGAGCCAGTCGCGTCCTGCTCGGTCGGGGTCACGCGTCACCGTGCCACCGTAGGAGAACGCGGTGAGGGCAGGCTCGCGGATTCGCCCGAGCCCGGGTCTTGACGGCAGAGACCCGGGGTGGAAACCTCCTGGAAACGTTTACCGTAATCGTTTACAGACCGGCGCACCCATTCCCTCCAGGAGCCCGATGAGCATGCCGCAGCGCGCGACCGCCGCTCAGGTCGCAGCGCACGCCGGGGTGTCGGTCGCATCAGTGTCGCGCGTGCTCAACGGGCTCGCGTCGAGCTCGCGCATGGCCGCGCGCGTGCAGGCCGCGGCGGCCGAGCTGGACTACGTGCCCGACGCAACCGCCCGGTCGCTCAAGGTCGGCCGTACGGAGCAGCTCGCCCTCGCCGTTGCCGACGTCGGCAACCCCGCCTACGTCGCGATGATGCGTGCGGTCGACGAGGTGGTTCGCACCGCCGGCTACCGCACCGTGCTCTCGGCGATGGGCGCGGACCCTGACGACGAGATCGACCTCGTCCGCAACCTCGCCCGCGGGTACGCCGACGGCCTGATCCTGAGCCCGTTGCGGGTGACGGCCGACCTCGTGCACGAGCTCGAGCACGCCCGGCGACCGGTCGTCGTGGTCGGGTCGCTGCCACCCGGCACGGCCATCGACAACGTCCGAGCAGACTCCCCCGGCGGCGTGAGGCTCGCGCTGACACACCTGCACGACCGCGGGTGCCGGCGCATCGGCTTCCTCAACGGCCCACCGGACACCGTGCCTGGTGCGGCCCGAGCCCGCGGCTACCTCCGGACCGTGAAGCGCCTCGGTCTCCCGCAAGACTCCGCCCTCAGCGTCACGGCGGCCGACTTCACGTACGACGCGGGGCGCGCCGTCGCCGCCCGGTTGCTCGACCGGGACGACCCGCCGGACGCCGTCCTCGGCGCCAACGACCTGCTCGCGGTCGCCATCGTCAACGCCGTCACCGAACGAGGTGGGCGGGTGCCCGAGGACGTCGCCGTGGTCGGGATGGACGACACCGAGCTCGCCGAGTACACCCGACCGTCCCTCACCAGCGTGAGCCTCGGGTCGGTCGAGCGTGGCCGGATCGCCGCGGAGCTGCTCCTCGCCCGGATCGCTGACCCGAGCCGGGACGTGCAGCGGGTCACCATGACCCCGCGGCTGACCATCCGGTCCTCCTCGGGGCCAGCGAGAGGTGGCCGAGCGTGAGCACGGACGTCAAGACCACCACCACTCCGCCGCGCCGGGGTGCGGAACGACCCGGCCGTCCGAAGGGCACCCCCCGCCGCGGCGAGCGGCGCGAGGCGTGGTTCCTCGTCCTCCCGGCGCTGGTCCCGATCGCGCTCTTCAGCGTCTACCCGTTGATCCAGGGCGTTTACCTCGGCTTCACCGACGCCGAGGCCGGGCTCAACCAGACTGCCGACTTCGTCGGCCTCGAGAACTTCGAACGGCTTCTCGGCAACGACATGTTCTGGAACTCGTTCCGCATCGGGTTGGTGTGGGCCTTCTCGGTCACGATCCTCCAGTTCTTCGCCGGCCTCGGGCTCGCGTTGCTGCTCAACCTCGATCTGCGCCTCCGGTGGCTCGCCCGCACGCTCGCCCTCGTGCCATGGGCCATGCCGCCGGTGATCGTCGCGATTATGTGGCGACTCATGCTCAACCCGAACTACGGACCGATCAACGGGTGGATGGATGCGATCGGCCTGCCCGGCGACATCAACTGGCTCGGCAGCTTCTCGACGGCACTGCCGGCCGTGATCGTGGTCGGGGTGTGGGCCGGCATGCCGCAGACGACGATCACCCTGCTCGCCGGCCTGCAGTCGGTCGATGCCACCCTCCACGAGGCTGCTGCGGTCGACGGCGCGAGCACGTGGCAGCGCTTCCGCCACATCACGATGCCGTCGCTCAAGCCGGTGATCGTCGCGATCACCTCGCTGGACTTCATCTGGAACTTCAACTCGTTCGGGCTCGTCTACGTCCTCACCGCAGGTGGCCCGGGCGGGAAGACGATGTTGCCGATGCTGTTCGCGTACAACGAGGCGTTCCGGTACGGCAACTTCGGCTACGCCGCCGCGATGGGCGACGTCATGGTCGTGCTGATCGTGGTCCTCCTGCTCTTCTACCTGCGCTCCCGGTTCAGGAAGGAGGCGTAGACGATGAGCACCGCTGTCTGGAAGGAGCCGAAGCCGGCGTCGCGGGCGCTTCAGTACGTCGCGCTCGTCGGCTACCTGCTGTTCCTGGGTTTCCCGCTGGTCTGGATGCTCTCGACCGCGCTCAAGGGCCCCCAGGAGATCGGGACCTCGACGACGTTCTTCCCGCGCGACCCGACGCTCGGCAACTTCGGCGACGCGCTCCAGCGCGCGGACCTGCTGCTGTCGGCCCGCAACAGCCTGCTGGTGGCCGTTGCGACCACCGTGCTCGTCATCGTCGTCGCGCTCCCCGCCGCGTACGCGCTGGCGCGGTTCAGGACCAGGTTCCGCGCGCTGGCAAACGGTTGGATCATCGTCAGCCAGGTGTTCCCGGTTGTGCTGATCATCATCCCGCTGTTCTTGATCCTCCAGCAGTTCGACCTCGACGACCGGCTGGTCGGCCTGACGATCGTGTACGTCGTCTACTCGCTGCCGTTCGGGCTCTGGATGCTGCAGGGCTACGTCGCCTCGATCCCGCGGGACGTCGAGGAGGCGGGCGCCATCGACGGCGCCGGCCGGCTGCGGATCTTGCGCAGCATCGTGCTACCGCTGCTGATCCCCGGGGTGGTCGCGACCGCGATGTTCACGCTGATCTCGTCGTGGAACGAGTTCTTCTTCGCGCTCGTGCTGATCCAGAGCCCGGAGAACTCCACCCTCCCGCTCACCCTGGCCCGGTTCGTGGGCGCCGAGGGCCAGGTCCAGCTCGGAGCCCTCGCGGCCGGTTCGTTGATCGCCACGATCCCGAGCCTCATCTTCTTCTCGATCATCCAGCGCCGCCTGACCTCCGGCCTTCTCAGCGGTGCCGTGAAGGGCTGACATGACGACCACCGGATCGACCGACCACCAACTGCACCACTCACCAGGAAGTAGGACACCGATGAGAGCACACCGACATGCCGCTGGGATGGGTGCCGCCGTTGCGGCGCTCCTGCTCCTCGCCGGTTGCGCCACCTCCGGTGGCGGCACGACCACCCCGGAGGAGGAGGGCGGCAGCACCGACAGCGGTCCGATCACGCTGCGGTTCCAGAGCCTGGCGTTCCAGGAGCCGACCGTCGAGGCGTCGAAGGCGATCGTGGACGAGTGGAACGCGGCCAATCCCGATGTCCAGGTCGAGTACGTCCAGGGCAGCTGGGACTCCGTCCACGACCAGCTCGTCACGCAGTTCCAGGGCGGCTCGGCGCCAGACATCATCCATGACGAGTCAGCCGACATCGCCGGCTTCGCCGCGCAGGGCTACCTGGCCGACCTCGGGCCGTACCTGTCCGACGAGGTCATGAGCGGCGTGTCCGAAGGCGTGTGGGAGACGGTCACCGTCGACGGCAAGATCGTCGCCGCGCCCACGCTCCTCCAGTCCTACATGGTGTTCGCCAACACCGACCTGCTCGAGGCCGCCGGCGTCGAGATCCCGACCGGCGACACCTGGACCTGGGACGACTTCAGTGCGGCCGCCCAGGCCACCACCACCGGTGGCGTCTCGGGTGTCGGGTGGGGCCTCAAGTCCCCCACGGCGACGGTGATGAGCCTCGGCCTGAACTTCGACGGCACGTTCTTCTCCGGCGAGGGCGCCGACGTGGCGATCGAGGTCGGCGACAACGAGCTCGAGGTCCCGCTCCGTATCCACGACATGGCCTACGTCGACGGATCCATCGACCCGACGTCGCTCACCCAGAGCGGCGGCGACGTGCTGCCCGGATTCCTCTCCGGTGACTACGCGATGACCGTCCAGGGCAGCTACGCGGCCCAGACCGTCACCGAGCAGGCTCCGGACGGGTTCAACTGGGCGGTCATGCCGCCGCTCGAGGGCACCTCGGCGGCCCAGAATGCCAACCCGCAGACGCTGTCCGTACCGGCCGAGAGCGAGCACGTCGAGGACGCGGCCGCCTTCATCAACTTCTTCATGGAGGCCGACAACCTGGCCGCCGTGGCGCAGGGCGACTGGCTGATCCCGACCTCGACCGAGGCGCGAGACGCGGTGCTCTCCGCGACCGGCGGCGAGGGCGGCTGGGACCAGACGCTGGCGAGCGGCGACATCCTCACGGTCGCGCCGTTCCAGAAGGTCGAGGCCTACCCGCAGTGGAAGGACCAGATCGCGACGCCCGCGCTCCAGCAGTACTTCGCCGACCAGATCGACCTCGAGGGGCTGCGCACGCAGCTCACCGACGGCTGGGCGTCTGTCGGTGGCGCCTGACAATCGCCCGTCGGCCGACCAAGATCTACGGGAAGCACCCGGGCCACCCGCCGGACCGCAAGAGGCGGTCCGGCGGGGCCGGGGCCGGGACGACGCCGAGCGGAGACGAAGAAGTGAACGAGCTCGAGG
>JACCYY010000197.1 GCA_013696235.1 Sporichthyaceae bacterium
GCGACCAGCATCGACGACGCGCTCCGGTTGCTGGCCGAGGGCGGTGAGGACGCCTACCTCCTGGCCGGCGGGCACAGCCTGCTCCCGATGGCCAAGCTGCGGCTGGCCCGGCCCGAGCTCCTGATCGACATCAACGACCTCACCGACCTGAGCTACATCCGCCGCGACGGCGACTGGCTCGCGATCGGAGCGCTGACCCGGCACGCGGAGCTGCTTGCCTCCGGGGAGGTGGGCGAGCTGTTCCCGCTCGCGCACGACGCCGAGCGGGTGATCGCCGACCCGGTCGTGCGCAACCGCGGCACCATCGGCGGCTCGCTCTGCCAGGCCGACCCGGCCGAGGACCTCTCGACCGTGTGCGACGTCGTGGGCGCCGAGGTCGTGATCCGCGGGCGCGGCAGCGAGCGCACGATCCCGGTGACCGACCTGCATGCCGGCCCGTACGAGACGACGCTCGCGCGCGGCGAGATGCTCACCGAGGTCCGCTGGCCGATCCACGCCAGGACCAGCAGCGCGTACGAGAAGGTCGAGCGCCGGGTCGGGGACTGGGCGGTCACCGCCGCCGGGGCCTCGGTCACGCTCGGCTCGGACGGCACGATCGTCGACGCCTCGATCGGGCTCACCGCGGTCGGCGTGCAGGGCACCATCGACGCCGCTCGCGACGCCCTGGTGGGGCAGCAGCCGAGCGAGCAGGTGTTCGCCGCCGCCGCCCAGGCGGCCGCTGCGGCCTCGCGCCCCTCCGACGACACACGCGGAACTGCCGAGTACAAGCGCCACCTCGCCGACGAGCTCAGTCGTCGCGTCCTCCGCCGCGCCGCCGAGCGCGCAGCCTCCGGGAGCTAGAGCATGCAGGTCACGATGACGGTCAACGGCGTCGAGGTCACCCGCGAGGTCGAGCCACGCCGGCTCCTCGTCCACTTCATCCGTGAGGACCTGCGGCTGACCGGGACGCACTGGGGTTGCGACACCAGCAACTGCGGCGTGTGCGTCGTCCTCGTCGACGGCACGCCGGTCAAGTCGTGCACGATGCTCGCCGCCTCGGCCGGCGGCCACGAGGTCCGTACGGTCGAGGGCCTGGAGCAGAGCGGGAAGCTCGACCCGATCCAGGACGCGTTCATGGAGAAGCACGGCCTGCAGTGCGGCTTCTGCACCCCGGGGATGATGCTGACCAGCCGGGCGCTGCTCGACGCGAACCCCGACCCGAGCGAGGACGAGATCCGCGAGGCGATCTCGGGGCAGATCTGCCGGTGCACCGGCTACTCGACGATCGTGCGCTCGGTTCGCTGGGCCGCCGAGCAGGAGCAGAAGGCCAGGGACGGCGAGTCGGCGGCGGGCAGCACGGCGGACGAGGGTACGCACGAGACGGCAGACCACGAGACGGCAGGGGCCACCGCATGACGACGACGGCAGACCGTCCGTTGCGTGTGCCGCACAAGGCCACCGACGAGCCCGAGGGCGTCGGCAGTCCCGGCGAGCGGCCGATCGGCTACGGCTCGCTCCGGCGCAAGGAGGACCCTCGATTCATCCGCGGCAAGGGCCGCTACCTCGACGACATGCTGCTGCCGGGGATGCTGCACGGCGCGGTGCTCCGCTCGACCGTCGCGCACGCCCGCCTGGTGTCGATCGACACCACTGCCGCCCTAGCGCACCCGAAGGTCAAGGCCGTGATCACCGGCAAGGACCTCGAGCCGCTCAACCTGGCCTGGGCGCCGACGCTGTCCAACGACGTGCAGTCCGTGCTCGTCACCGACAAGGTCCGCTTCCAGGGCCAGGAGGTGGCGTTCGTCATCGCCGAGGACGCGTACTCCGCCCGGGACGCGCTCGAGCTCATCGACGTCGAGTACGACGTCCTGCCGCCGGTGATCAACGCGAAGAAGGCGCTCGACCCCGGCGCGCCGATCATCCGCGACGACCTGGAGGGTCGCACGGACAACCACATCTTCGACTGGGAGTCCGGTGACAAGGAGGCGACCGAGAAGGTCTTCGCCGAGGCCGACGTGGTGGTCACCCGCGAGGTGCTCTACCCTCGCGTGCACCCGGCTCCGATGGAGACCTGCGGGGCGATCGCCGACTACGAGCCAGTCGACGGCAAGCTGACGATCTACACCACGACCCAGGCGCCGCACGCGCACCGCACGGTCTACGCGCTGGTGTCGGGCATCCCCGAGCACAAGATCCGCATCGTGTCCCCCGACATCGGCGGGGGGTTCGGCAACAAGGTCGGCATCTACCCCGGGTACGTCTGCGCGGTCGTCGGGTCGATCGTCACCGGGCACCCGGTGAAGTGGATGGAGGACCGCTCCGAGAACCTCATGTCCACATCGTTCGCCCGCGACTACCACATGCACGGTGAGATCGCGGCGACCAGGGACGGCAAGATCCTCGGCCTGCGCACCGACACGCTCGCCGACCACGGCGCGTTCAACGGCACCGCGCAGCCGACGAAGTACCCGGCCGGCTTCTTCCACATCTTCACCGGCAGCTACGACCTCCAGGCCGCGTACTGCAAGGTCACCGGCGTCTACACGAACAAGGCTCCAGGCGGTGTCGCGTACGCGTGCTCGTTCCGGGTCACCGAGGCCGCCTACCTGGTCGAACGCATGGTCGACGCGCTCGCGATCGAGCTGGACATGGACCCGGCCGAGCTGCGCCTGCGCAACCTGCTCAAGCCCGAGCAGTTCCCGTACACGAGCAAGACCGGTTGGGAGTACGACTCCGGCGAGTACGAGAAGACGCTCCGCCTGGCGATGGAGATGGCCGGGTACGACGACCTTCGCCGCGAGCAGGCGGAGAAGCGCGAGCGCGGTGAGCTCATGGGCATCGGGCTCTCCTTCTTCACCGAGACCGTGGGTGCCGGCCCCCGCAAGCACATGGACATCCTCGGCCTCGGCATGGCCGACGGCGCCGAGCTGCGGGTGCACCCGACCGGCAAGGCTGTCGTCCGCCTGTCGGTCCAGACGCAGGGCCAGGGCCACGAGACGACGTTCGCGCAGATCGTCGCCGAGGAGCTCGGGATCCCGCCCGAGGACATCGAGGTCGTCCACGGCGACACCGACCAGACGCCGTACGGCCTGGGCACGTACGGCAGCCGCTCGACCCCGGTCAGCGGCGCCGCGGTCGCGGTGGTCACCCGCAAGGTGCGCGACAAGGCCAGGCTGATCGCCGGGGCCATGCTCGAGGCACCACCGGAGGACCTCGAGTGGGAGAAGGGTCGCTGGTTCGTCAAGGGCGATCCGGACAAGAGCAAGACGATCGCGGAGATCGCGATGGCCGCGCACGGCACGGTCGCGCTGCCCGAGGGCGTCGAGGCCAACCTCGAAGCCATGACGACGTACGACCCGCCGAACCTGACCTACCCGTACGGCGCGTACATCTGCGTCGTGGACATCGATGGCGGCACCGGGCAGGTAAAGGTGCGGCGCTTCGTCGCGGTCGACGACTGCGGCACGCGGATCAACCCGATGATCATCGAGGGCCAGGTGCACGGCGGACTCACGGACGGCGTCGGCATGGCGCTGATGGAGATCATCGACTTCGACGAGGAGGGCAACTGCCTCGGCGGCTCGTTCATGGACTACCTGATCCCGACCGCGATGGAGGTGCCGGCCTGGGAGACCGGGCACACCGTCACCCCGTCGCCGCACCACCCGATCGGAGCCAAGGGCATCGGGGAGTCCGCGACCGTCGGCTCTCCTGCGGCGGTCGTCAATGCGATCATCGACGCCCTGCGACCGCTAGGCGTCGACGACATCGACATGCCGTGCACGCCGTCGCGGGTGTGGCACACGATGGCCGACGCGATCGCCAGGAGCAGCGCGAAGTCAGGCGCCGGGACAGCTGGCGGCGACGGTGAAGACGCGTCGGCGCCCAAGCAGGCGGGCGCCTCGGGCAGCGCCCAGTCCGGCAGCGCGCAGCAGGCTGGCATCCAGACCGGTGAGGGCGGCGGCGCCGATCCCGACGACGCGGGCTGAGCGCCCGCCCGACGTAGGGTCACGCGATGGGACCTGAGGCCACCACCACCACCGCGGCCAGGCTGCGGGCCGAACGCGTGCCGTTCGTGCACGCGACGGTGGTGCGAGCCGAGGCGCCGACCAGCGCCCGGGCCGGCGACACCGCGCTGGTGCACGCCGACGGGCGCCTCGAGGGGTTCGTCGGCGGCACGTGCGCCGAGAGCTCCGTACGCCTCTACAGCCTGCAGGCGCTGGCCAACGGCCAACCGCTGCTGCTGCGGATCCTTCCCGACGAGCTCCCGGCGGGAGCCCGGCCCGACGATGCAGCTGGCACGATCACCGTCGGCAACCCGTGCCTGTCCGGTGGTGCGATCGAGGTGTTCCTCGAGCCGCACTCGCCCGCGCCGCGCCTCTTCGTCGTCGGCGAGACGCCGATCGCCAGATCGCTGGCCGAACTCGGACGGCCGCTCGGTTTCAAGATCGAGCTGTGCGCCGGCGAGGACGTCGCGCCGCTCTCGCCTGGCGACGCCGATGGCGGGGTCGTCGTCGCGTCGCACGGCAAGGGCGAGATCGCGGCGCTCGAGGCGGCGCTCGACGCGGGCGTCCCGTACGTCGCGCTGGTGGCGAGCCGCCGACGCGGCGCGTCTGTGCTCGCCGACCTCGCCGTCGACGACGCGGCGCGGGCGCGCGTGCACACCCCGGCGGGTCTCGACCTCGGCGCCCGTACGGCCGCCGAGGTGGCGCTCTCGATCCTGGCCGAGATCGTGTCGCTGCGGGTCCGGCCGGCCGCTGGCGAGCTTGTTGTCGGTCGGGTTGGTGTCGGTCAGGCCGATCTCGACGACCCCCAGCACCGGCATCCGGTCCACCGCCATGTGCGTGGCGGGCAGCATCGGCCGCCGACGGTCGAGCCGGCGGCTGGAACGGCGATCGACCCGATCTGCGGGATGGCCGTCGCCGAGGTGCCCGCTTCGCTGCACACCCCCGGTCCGGACGGCGAGGTCGTCTACTTCTGCGGCGAGGGCTGCCGCAGCGCCTACCTCGCGGGCCCGTGAGCCGGGCGGCCCGGGTCGGCGCCGAGGACGCTGTCCGCGTACTCGTCCCTGACGTGGACACGCTCGCCGCAGCCCTGGAGGCCGAGGACTACCTCACCGACCACGGGCTCGCGACCGCGCTGTTCCTGGCCGTGTCGCTGCCCCAGCCGTTGCTGCTCGAGGGCGAGGCCGGTGTTGGCAAGACCGAGGCCGCCAAGACCCTCGCCCGGGTGCTGGACACCCCGCTGATCCGGCTGCAGTGCTACGAGGGCATCGACTCCGCCGAGGCGCTCTACGAGTGGAACTACCCGCGCCAGATGCTCGGCATCAAGCTCGCCGAGTCGCGCCACGAGCCGCTGGCCGACGACGAGCTGTTCAGCGCCGACTACTTGATCGCCCGCCCGCTGCTCGGCGCGCTCCAGCACCCCGGCCCTCGCCCAGCCGTGCTGCTCATCGACGAGGTGGACCGGGCCGACGACGAGTTCGAGGCGTTCACCCTCGAGCTGCTCGCGGAGTCGTCGGTCACCATCCCCGAGCTCGGCACCGTCCGGGCGACCCACCCGCCGATCGTCATCCTGACCTCGAACCGGACCCGCGACGTGCACGATGCGCTCCGGCGCCGCTGCCTCTACCACTGGATCGCGTTCCCACCGGCTGACCAGGTCGCCGAGATCGTGCGGCGACGCGTGCCCGCGAGCTCCGAGCGTCTCGCGCTCGGCACGGCGTACGCGGTCAGCCGGCTGCGCGGGCTACGGCTGCAGAAGCACCCGGGGATCGCGGAGGCGGTCGACTGGGCGGCCGCGCTGGCCGCGCTCGGTGTGGAGCGGTTCGAGGTCGACACCGCGCGGATGACGCTGGGTTCGGTGCTCAAGTACCGCGAGGACCAGGAGCTGGCGCGTGACGACGACGCCTGGTTGGCGGTGGGCGATGCCTGAGCGCGCGGGCGACCGGGCGCCAGGTCCGGGGCCGGTCGACGGCTCGGACCGCGGCGCGGCGTTGTCGTACCTGGGTCCGGTCGCGACGGCGAGCCCGGCTGCGCTCGCGACGGCACTGGCCGCGGCGCTACGCCGGGCCGGGGTCGACGTCTCGCCCGGTCAGGTGCAGCGGCTGGCGAGTGCGATCGGGCTCACGCCGCCGTGCATGCTCGACGACCTGTACTGGCCCGCCCGGGTCACGTTGATCTGCTCGGTCGACGACCTGGCGAGCTTCGACCGGCTCTTCGCCGCGCTGGCCGGCCTTGACCTCGACCCCGCCGAGCACCGGGGTGACCCGAACGCCCCCAGGATGGAGCCCACTGCTCCGCGGTCACGCCCCACGCCGACGCCGGCCGGGCTCGGCCGCGAGACCGGCCAGAGCACCAGGTCGGCGCCGGCCGCCGGGCAGTCAGCCGATGACAAGACCGAGGACGGCTCCGACGACGCCCGGCCCGCCGCGCTGGCGGTGATGAGCGCCGACGAGCGCCTCGGTGAGCGTGACTTCGCCGAGCTCACCGAGGACGAGCTGCGGGACCTGCAGGCGCTGGTGCAGCGGCTCCGGCTCAGCACGCCGCTGCGGCGGACCCGGCGGGCCCGGCCCCAGCGTTCCGGGCAGCAGGTCGACATGCGCCGCACGTTGCGCCGGGCCGGGCGTTCCGGGGGCGAGCCCGTACGCCTGCACCGCCTCGAGCGGCGGGAGCAGCGGCGGCGACTGGTGCTGCTGTGCGACGTGTCCGGGTCGATGGAGGCGTACACGCGCGTGTTCCTCGGGCTGCTCCAGGGCGCGGTGACCGGCGTCCGGGCGGAGGCGTTCGTGTTCGCCACCCGGCTCACCCGCGTCACCGAGGACCTGCGCATGCGCGATCCCGACCTCGCGCTCGCGCGGGCGTCGAGGAGTGCGTCGGACCTGGCTGGTGGCACCCGGCTCGGAGCCTGTCTCTCGACGTTCCTCGACACGTACGGGCGCCGCGGGATCGCCCGCGGGGCCGTCGTGGTGGTCATCTCCGACGGCTGGACCGGCGACGCCGACGTCGTCGCCGACCAGATGGCGCGGCTGCAGCGACTCGCGCACCGGATCGTGTGGGTCAACCCGCGCAAGGCGTCACCGTCGTACGAGCCGCTCGCCGGCGGGATGGCGGCGGGACTGCCGTACTGCGACGCGTTCGTGAGCGGCCACAGCTTGCGCAGCCTGGCCGACGTGGTCGCTGCGGTCGGGACCGACCAGAGGAGGGAACGGCCGTGAAGATCGAGAACGACTTCGAGGTCGCGGCACCGATCGACAAGGTCTGGGCAGCCATGCTCGACGCGGACAAGGTCGCCGCCTGCGTCCCGGGAGCCCAGGTGCTCGACCAGCTCGGACCCGACCTGTACCAGTTCGGGATGAAGATCAAGATCGGGCCGGTCTCGATGCAGTACAAGGGCGAGATCGAGTTCGTGGAAAAGGACGGGGCCGCGCACCGCGCCGTGCTTCGGGGCAAGGGCAAGGAGACGCGTGGGCACGGCAACGCCGAGGCGATGTCGACGCTCTCGCTCACCTCGGTCGGTGAGGTGACCCGCTGCCAGGTCGAGGCCGACCTCAAGCTGTCGGGTCGGGTCGCGGCAATGGGTCAGGGCATCATCAAGGACGTCTCCGACCGGATCGCAGCGCAGTTCGCCGGGAACCTTCAACGCATGCTGAGTGGAGCAGACGAGATGGACGACACGAAGTCGAAGTCTGGCGCCGGTGGCGGTGCAGGTGACGCGGGCGCGGGTGCACAGCCCGAACGCTCGGGCGCGACGGTCGAGGAGAGCATCGAGACCGCGGCTGCCGGGTCGCAGCACCGCGGCGTGGAGTCCGAGCCCCAGGACGCCAAGCCGAAGGGGTCACCGGTCGAGCAGGCACGCGGTGACGCTCGCATGACCGGTGGCAGCGGCGAGAGCTCGTACTCCCGGCCGCGCATCGCCGACTTCGACGCCGACGCTGACG
>JACCYY010000205.1 GCA_013696235.1 Sporichthyaceae bacterium
GTCCTCGTGGATGACGAGGCCGACACCGTGGCCCAGGCCGTGCGCGAACTGGTCGCCGTAGCCGGCGGACTCGATCACCGACCGGGCGGCAGCGTCGACGGCGCTGAGCTCGGCCCCGACCGCCAGAGCGTCGGTGCCACAGCGTTGGGCATCCGCGACCAGGTCGTAGATCTCGCGCTGCCACTGGGCCGGCTCGGCGCCGACGACGAGGGTCCGGGTCATGTCGGAGTGGTAGCCACCGCGACGCGCACCAAAGTCGATCTTGAGGAAGTCGCCGGGCTCGACCGGCCGGTCGGTCGGCTGGTGGTGCGGGATCGCCGCGTTCGGCCCGCCGGCGTCGATCGTCGCGAAGCTCGGCGCGTCCGCACCGTTGGCGAGCATCGCGGCCTCGAGCGCATGCGCGATCTCCCGCTCCGTGAGACCTGGTCGAAGCGTGGGCAGCAGACCGGCCAGCGCGCGGTCCCCGATGGCGCACGCCCCGCGGAGCAGCGCGATCTCGGTCTCGTCCTTGGTGACCCGCAGCGCCTCGACCAGTCGCCCGGCCGGCACAAGGTTGGTGCTGGCTCCAGCGTCGGCGACCGATGCGACCAGGCGCCGGTACGCGCCCACCGACAGGTCCTCGGCCTCGTAGCCGAGGCGACCCACCTCCAGGCCGGCCGCGCGACTGGCGAGCTCCGCGGTGAGCGCGCGGGTGGTCACGAGCTCGACGTCGGGTGACTCCGCTGCCGCCTGCTCGGTGTAGCGCCCGTCCGTGGCCAAGAGGGCTCCGGCCCGCGTGACGAGCAGCGCGCCGTTCGAGCCGGAGAACCCGCACAGGTAGCGCACGTTGACCAGATTGGTCACCAAGAGCGCCTCCGGGCGCGCACCGTCCGGGCCGGTCTGCTCGGTCTGCTCGGCCGGCGACTCGAGCGCAGCGAGCAGGCGGGCGCGGCGCTCGGCGTACGGGTGTGACATGCAGACCAGACTAGGCAGTGGTCGGCGGACGAGCCTCCGGCTCGGTCTGGCCGGCGATCGCGCGCAGGGCCAGGGCATAGGACTCGAGCCCGAACCCGCTCACCGTCCCGGTCGCAACCGACGCGACGACCGAGGTGTGCCGGAACCGCTCCCGGGTGGCCGGGTTCGTGAGGTGCACCTCGACCAGCGGTCCGGTCAGCTGCGCGCAGGCGTCGCGGAGCGCGTATGCGTAGTGGGTGAACGCCGCGGGGTTGAGCACGACCGGGGTCGCCGTGTCGGCCGCCTCGTGCAGCCAGGCGACCAGCTCGGCCTCGTCGTCGGTCTGGCGGACCTCGACCTCGAGCCCGAGCTCGGCCGCCGCCGTGGCGCACCGGTCGACCAGCTCGTCATGGGTGGCCGCCCCGTACACCTCCGGCTCGCGGGCGCCGAGGCGCCCGAGGTTGGGGCCGTTCAGCACGAGGACACGCATGGGGCGAGCCTATGGTCGAGCCGGTCCGGCGACCGCTGCGTACGCGGCGGCCAGCAGCGCGAGCTCCGGGCCGGCGAGGATCCCCGGCTTGGCCAGACCGTCCAGCACGACGAACCGCAGCTGGTCGCCTCGCGTCTTCTTGTCCACGCCCATGGTGGTGAGGAGCTCGGGCCAGGCCTCGCTCCGGTACGTCGTGGGCAGCCCGACGAGCGCGAGCACCGCGCGGTGCCGGTCGGCGGTGGCTCCATCGAGCCGGCCGGCGAGCCGGCCGAGCTCGGCGGCGAAGACCAGACCGACGGCGACCGCTTCGCCATGGCGCCAGCGGTACGCCTCGGCCCGCTCGATCGCGTGCCCGAGGGTGTGGCCGTAGTTGAGCGCCTCGCGGCCGATCGAGGTCCGATCGGTCTCGAGCGGGTCGCCGGCGACCACGTCGGCCTTGACCCGGATGGACCGTTCGACCAGCTCGCGGAAGAGGTCGCTCGCGGGGTCCGTCGCCGCCACCGGGTCGGCCTCGACGAGGTCGAGGATGGCCGCGTCGGCGATGAACCCGCATTTCACGACCTCGGCGAGACCGCTGACCAGGTCCGGGTGGGCCAGGCCGGCGAGCGTGCCCAGGTCGCAGAGCACGCCGGCCGGGTCGTGGAACGCACCGACCAGGTTCTTCCCCTCGGCGGTGTTCACCCCGGTCTTGCCACCGACAGCAGCATCGACCATGCCGAGCAGGGTCGTCGGCACGTGCACGACCCGGACGCCGCGGAGCCAGCCGGCCGCGACGTACCCGGCCAGGTCGGTGACCGCCCCGCCGCCGATGCCGACGACCGTGTCCGACCTGGTGAAACCAGCCCGGCCCAGGGTCGACCAGCAGGACGCGGCGACCTCGATGCGCTTGGCGTCCTCGCCATCGGGCAGCTCGACGAGCACGACGTCCAGACCGCGCGCCGTCAGAGCGGCCTCGACCTCCGCCGCGACGGCGTGCACCGGACGGGCATGCAGCACCGCCACCCGCCGGACCGCCGGTCCGAGCAGGGCAGAC
This sequence comes from Sporichthyaceae bacterium, assembly GCA_013696235.1. Classification (GTDB taxonomy): domain Bacteria; phylum Actinomycetota; class Actinomycetes; order JACCYY01; family JACCYY01; genus JACCYY01. The sequence goes on from JACCYY010000205.1 coordinate 2,457, forward strand.
AGCTCGGTGAGCACCCCGTCGCCCACGACCACCTCGTACGGCGCTGCCGCCCGGACCGGGATGCGCGTGGCGCCGGCCGTCGTCACCAGCTCGGCTCCCTCGGGTCGGGCGCCTCGGTGACCTGCCCGTCCCGGACCAGCCGGACGACCTCCGCGGCGATGTCCTCAGGGGTGCGGTCGCTCGTGTCGACGGTCGCCGCAGCGACGGCCGCGTACACGGGCCGGCGCGCGTCGAGCAGCTGCTTGAGCTGGCCGCGCGGGTTGCCGAGCAGCACGGGCCGGTCCCGCGCGAGGCCGACCCGTCGGACGGCGTCGACGAGACCGACGTCGAGGAAGACCACCGGGCAGCCGGCCAACGCCGTGCGCGACCGCGTGTCGAGCACCGCTCCACCGCCGAGCGCGAGGACGCCGTCGTGCTCGGCGAGCGCCCGGACCACCGCCGCCTGCTCCAGCACGCGGAAGTGCGCCTCCCCGTGCTCGAAGAAGACGTCGGCGATTGGCGTGCCGGCGACCGCAGCCACGTCCTCGTCGGTGTCCCGGAACCCGAGCGCGAGCTCGGCGGCGACGATCCGGCCCACCGTGGTCTTGCCAGCGCCCGGTGGCCCGACCAGGACGAGCCGGGGACTCATGGTGCGCCGCTCACGGTCGGCCCAGACCGAGCAGGTACGCCCGCAGGTTGCGCCTGGTCTCGTCGACCGCGTCGCCGCCGAACTTCTCCAGCACCGCGTCGGCGAGGACGAGCGCCACCATCGCCTCAGCGACCACACCGGCCGCGGCAACCGCGCACACGTCGGAGCGCTGGTTGATGGCTTTGGCCGGCTGACCGGTCGCTGTGTCGATCGTGTCGAGCGCTCGCGGGATCGTCGAGATGGGTTTCATCGCGACCCGGACCCGGAGCACCTCGCCGGTCGACATGCCGCCCTCGGTGCCGCCCGAGTGACCGGTCCGGCGCCGGACTCCTCCGTGGCCGTCGGTCTCGATCTCGTCCTGCGCAGCCGACCCGCGAGCGGCAGCCAGCGCGAAGCCGTCCCCGATCTCGACGCCCTTCATGGCCTGGATGCTCATCAGCGCGCCGGCGAGTCGGGCGTCGAGGCGCCGGTCCCAGTGGACGTGGCTCCCCAGGCCCGGCGGCAGCCCGTAGGCGAGCACCTCGACGATGCCGCCCAGCGTGTCGGCGTCCATCCGGGCGCCGTCGATCTCCTCGACCATCGCCGCGCTGGTCAACGGCTCCGCGCAGCGGAGGGGGTCGGCGTCGAGCGCACCGACGTCGTCGGGGTGCGGCGTGGTCCCGGCCGGGACGACGACGGTCCCGACGGACACCGTGTGGCTGACCAGCCGGGCACCGGCCGCCTGCGCCAGGAACGCCGAGGCGACTGCGCCGAGGGCGACCCGGGCCGCCGTCTCCCGAGCGCTGGCTCGTTCGAGCACCGGCCGGGCGTCGTCGAACCCGTACTTCTGCATCCCCGCCAGGTCGGCGTGACCCGGCCGCGGCCGGGTGAGCGGCGCGTTCCGGGCGAGGTCGGCGATCGTCGCCGGGTCCACCTCGTCGGGCGCCATGACCTGGTCCCACTTCGGCCACTCGGAGTTGGCGATCCGGATCGCGACCGGGCCGCCCATCGTCCGGCCGTGCCGGATCCCGGCCGTGAGCTCGACCTCGTCCTGCTCGAAGCCCATCCGGGCGCCGCGTCCGTACCCGAGCCGGCGTCGAGCGAGCGCCGCCGCCACGTCGGCCGTGCCGATCCGCACCTCGGCCGGCAGCCCCTCGAGCACCGCCACCAGCGCGCGCCCGTGCGACTCCCCCGCGGTCAGCCAGCGCAGCATGGGCGAAATCCTCCCTCATCCTGTTGGCGCGGGTTACCAGCCGAGCCGTGGGGCCGCCGAAGGGTCGCCGAGGGCGATCGCGACGAGCGCGCCGGCGATCATCGACGGGCCGAACGGGACTCGGGTCTGCAGGTTCGCCCGGCGCGTCACCAGCAGCGCGAGGCTGACCAGCCCGCCGACGAGGACCCCGGTGAACGCCCCGAGCACGAGGGTCGGCCAGCCGAGCCAACCAAGGTGCAGGCCGAGCGTGCCGGCGAGCTTCACGTCACCGGCTCCGAGCCCGGAGCGGACCACCAGGAACAGCAGCAGGTACGTGCCGAGGTAGGCGAGTCCGGCGAGCACCGCACGGCCGGACGAAGTCCAGGCACCGTCGACCACGGCGGCGACCGCGAGCCCGATCAGCCCGATCACCGCAGACCACCCCGTGAGCCGATCGGGCAGGCGGTGCAGCCGGAGGTCGATCCCGACGAGGAGGGCAGCAGCGACGGCCAGGACGAGGAACGCGGCCAGCGCGGGCTCCAGCCCGACCTGCGCTCCGACCACGAATCCCGCCACGGCGGCCGTAGCCGCGCTGACGCGCACCGGGAGCCGAACATCCACGCCGCTCGCCCAGCGCGCGACCGCGGGGCCGGTGAGCACGACGAGCAACGTCGCGACGACCGCACCCAGCGCGCCGACCCAGAGCTGCACGGGCGCAACCTAGCCGCGG
>JACCYY010000220.1 GCA_013696235.1 Sporichthyaceae bacterium
GTGACCGACCGCGTACGATGACGCCGCCGTCAAGCGCTGAGCCTCGACGTCCCGCGGCGACGATCCGCCTTGAGGTCGTCGGCGTCGTCGCGCACCACTGAGAGGAGGCGCCACGTTGGTGGATGCATCGGCCCAAACAGCTGGGCGGGTGACCGGCGGACTCCCGCACGTCTTCCTCCACATCGGCACGATGAAGTCAGGCACCTCGTACATCCAGCACGTCCTGCGTCGCAATCGAACCGCCCTCGAAGCGGCCGGTCTCCTGGTGCCCAGGCAACGGCTCGTGCCTGCGGTCGCAGATGTCCTCAACCGTAAAGCGAAAAAGGCGTCGAGGGACCATCGCGGCACGTGGGACATCGTGCGGCGCGAGATCGAGCGCTGGCACGGCGGGCCCGTCATCCTCTCCCAGGAGTTCATGAGCGCCGCCGACGAGGCCGCTGCGCGGCGGATCGTTGCCTCGTTCGAGCCGCGAAGCGTCTCGGTGATCATCACCGCGCGTGACCTGGTTCGGGTCATCCCGTCGCACTGGCAGACGTCGGTCAAGCAGGCCAAGATTGTCTCCCTCGGCGAGTTCGTCCGTGTCGTGCAGGACGAGTCAGCCGATCCGATGCCGAAGTTGGCCCGTGGTTTCTGGAAGCACCACGACCTCGCCAGGCTGATCGGGATCTGGGGGAACGTGGTAGGGACCGACCACATCACGGTGGTCACCGTCCCCCCGAGCGGCGCGCCGCCGGTCCTGCTCTGGGAGCGGTTCGCCTCCGTCATCGGGGTCGACCCGGCAATGTATGACGCGACGGCCGACCAGACGGCGAATTTCACCCTGAGCTACACCGCCGCCGAGCTCCTGCGCCGGGTGAACGAGCGGCTCGGCGACTCGATCAGCCCGGTCGACCACCGCCGGGTGGTCAACGGTTTCGTGGCCAACACCGTCCTTCGGGACGACTCGCACGAGCGAGCGGCCAGCGACCGGGCGCGGTTGTCGCCCGTGATGCACGCGTGGGCGGTACAGCGCGGCGCGCGTATGGTGGCCGCAGTGGCGGCCAGCGGCGTCAAGGTCGTCGGTGACCTCGAGGACCTCCTGGCAGAGCCACCGACAGGAGACCCGACCGACACCACCGAGCCAGGTCCGCTCGAGGAGTCTCCCGACGCCGCCGTGACGGTCATCGTGGCGCTCGTCCAACGCCTGGTGAAGGCTGAGCTTGCGCTCGGTCCAGAGGGGCCCGATGTGGGCGCTCGTGAGGAAGCCGGACCTGCCAGTGCGATCCCGCCCCCGGTCCCAGCCGGTCCTCTTCCGAGCCTGCCGATCCGGCCGCGCCGGGCCGACGGAGGGCAGAGCTCGATGCCGGATCTGGATCTCGTGGACGAGGACGACTGATGCGCGAACCGACCCAACTGCCGGACGCGTGACCCGGTGCGACTGATCGCGCACATCGGCGCCCAGAAGACCGCGACGACCTACATCCAGCACTCGCTGTTCCAGAACACCGACCTGCTCGCCGAGCACGGTGTCTACCTGCCGACATCCGGCCGCCTCGAGCTCGCGCCGCGGTCGGTGTGCCACCATCACCTCGCCTGGCAGTACACCGACCCGGAGCGGTTCCGTCCAAAGGTCGGCGGCTGGGACGCCCTCCGCGAGGAGGTCGCCGGCGTCGACCCGGAGACCGTGCTGATCAGCTCGGAGGGTCTGGGCTCGATGGTGTACAAGCACGACAAGATCGGTGACCTGCTCCGTGAGCTCAATTCGGTCAGCGACGACGTGGTGGTGGTCCTCGTCGTCCGTGAGCAGCTGGCGCTGATCAACAGCTCGTACGCGCAGGCCGTGAAGATGTTCAGCTCGGTCGGGCGGTTCGAGGACTACGCCGCCCGCGCGATCGATCGGAAGTGGTTCGACTTCGACGCGGCGTTCAGTTCCTGGTACCACGTCTCCGGCCTGCGGTTCGTGGTCGTGCCGTTCTCGGAGTTCCGGGAGACCGACCCGCTGGTGGCGCTGCTGGCCGCCGCCAACGTCGAGGTCCCGGTCGACCGGCTCACCACGATCGACGGCGAGCTGAACACCTCGCTCGGGCCGGTCGGGATGGAAGCGGCGCGGCTGCTCGGTCGCTATCTCCGAGGCAAGCACAGCAACTTCTCCCGGCGTGAGTTCGCCGCGCGCAAGCTGTACCGCGTCGCGGCAGGCCATGCTCGCGACGCCGGCTGGTGCCAGGACAAGTTCTGGGGCTGGACCCCGGAGCTCGCCGAACAAGCGGCGGCGCGGCTCGAGCCGGCCAACGACGCGTTCGCGCAGGCGGTATGGGCCAAGGACTGGGATCTGCCGATGCCGGTTGACACACCTCGGTGTGCTGAGGTCCTCGACGACCTCGACTCCGCAACACTCGAGGACGTCTACGACTTCGTCTTCGCAATGTCGGCCCGCTTCGAGCGACTCCGCGAGCGGGGGGAACGCGAGTGACTTGCCTCGTCGTCCACGCCGGCGCCCGGGCCACCGGATGGTCGGCCGTTCAGCGGCGGCTCGTGGCAGCCCGTACGGACCTCGCCGCCGTAGGTGTGCAGATGGAGCCGGATGACGTCGTCGCGGCGTGGCATCGTTCGGCCCGCGCGATGCAGACCACGGGCGACGATCCCGAACCAACGCTCAAACGACTCATGAACGAGACCAACGCGGCCGGGCGGGACACCCTCCTCCTGAGCTCGCCGCTCTTCCTGTCGGCGTTGTCGAGCTCGTCCTGGACCGACCGGCTGGCTCGCGTGGCGGCGAAACTCGGGTTCGACCGAATCGTCGTCGTCGTGGTCGTGCGCGAGCAGATCGGGGCGCTCAACCAGATCTATTGCGAGCGGGTCCTCGCCCTGGAGACTGCAGCCCCGTTCGGCGCGTTCGTCGGCCAAGCGCGCATTCGCGACAGCGTCGACTACAACGCGCTGCTCGGACCCGCCCTCGCGACGGCCGGTCTGGAGGTCGTGGCCGTGCCGTGGTCGCAGCTCGACGACGGCGGCGGCGCTCAGGCGGTGCTGGACGCCGCCGGAATCGATGTCTCGCTCACCGTCCCGCCCGACGTCGACTCGGCGGAGTCCAAGATCCCGGGTCAAGAGCGGCTGCCCGGCCCGGTGCACGTGGCTGCGTCGCGGCTCCTCGTCAAGCGGCTGACCGCCCGCGGCGGCCACGCGGACCTCGACCCGCGGACGCTCGCCGCCGCTGTGGCGCGGGTGCGCCGGCGCGCAGAGCAACGGGACTGGGACGGCGACGCGACGTACTGGGGCTGGACGCCGGCCCTTGCGGAGGCGGCGGCCGAGCGGTACGCCGCGAGCAACGACGCGTTCGCTCGAGCGGTATGGGGCTCGGCCTGGACCGAGCCTGTGCAGACGATGCCGTTCCGCGATCTTCAGCTCCTCGACGCGGAGCCGAAGGCGATTGCCGACATCGTCGACATCTTGGGCCGGGTCTCCGCGCAGGTCGAGCGGGTCCCGCGAAGGGGCGGAGGAGCGCGCCCGGCCGTGCCTTGGACCGGGCTCACGCCCCCCGGAGGGAGACGCCAGTCGCCCGGCCAGCGCCGCCGGCCTCCGCAGGTTGGCGCCGAGTGACATCGACTGAATGACGTTCGAGCGCAGCGGCCCGCCGTGTGGTGCGGGTGGCGAGGAGGTCGGCGTACAGCTCGAGCAGCTGCGCGCTGTGCTCCTCCATCGTCACCGGAGTCATCGCGCTCGACCAGTAGTCGCCCGGCTCGAGCTCGCCCTCCAGGACACGCCGCCAGATCTCGATGAGACCGGGGGCGCTGGAGCCGGTGAAGACGAATTGCGGGTTGTCACCGCCGAGCTCGCGGGCCCCCCCGCGGTGGGACGTGATGAGCGGAACGCCGTTCGAGGCCATCTCGATGGCAACCTGCGGGAGGTTGTCCTCCCACTGGACCGGGATCACCCCGACGTCGACGGTTCGCAGGATGCGCGGCAGCTCGGCGTGGGTGTAGCCGTCGTAGTGCACGACATCGACCATCGAGTCGGCGAGCGCAGAAAGCCGCTCCATCGTCTTCGGGTCGAACCCCCGGGCGGCAACCACGAGCCGCAGATGGGAGCGGAGCTCAGGCGGGCACGCCTCGAGCGCGTCGAGCAGGAAGAAGAACCCTTTGTCCCGGCGCATGTAGCCGAGGTAGGCGAGGCTGAGCTGACCACTGACGAGTAAGTCCTTGCGCCGGTCGGCGCGAGAGAAGTCCTCGGCTGCCTTGGTCCCGATGTAGGCGACCTTCAGCTTCTCCTCGGCGATGTCGTACTTGGCCAGCACCCGGCGCGACCGGTGCGACGTCGCCAGCACTGCGTCGACCTCTGCGTTGACGAGCGCGACCGATCGCTCCCGGCGCTCCCGGAACACCGACGCCAGCGACAGCGACCTGCCCGGGTCGGTAGCACCTCCGCTCGTCGATGGAGCGATCTTGAGGACACCGCGGATCGGTTCAAGCCGTGGCTCACGCTCGGTGACGTGGCCGACGACTGCGTGCGCGACCCGGGGTACGGACCGCGGCCGAGACAACGCAAAGCCCATCATCCCGACGGCAGTGAGAGCACGGAACAACCGCCTCCGTGGCTTGACCCACGCGTACAAGCTGTATGCGGAGGCGTAGGCCGGGTGCCCGGGCTGGATGCCCACGGACCGCAGCAGGCGGGACAGCTGGTGCGCGCGCTCCACCTCGCGCGCGTTGGGCTTGTGCTGGAGGCAGGTGACGCAGTCGCGCCCCTCGTGGTAGTCGTCGCAGTGCACCCGCTCGTCCTTCCACAGGTTCACCTGCGGGCACACGATGTAGTAGTTGTGTGCGTAGACGACGACCTGCGTGTCGAAGGTCGCTTCGTGGACGCGAAGGAAGGTGAGCGGAATGCCCTCCAGCGAGTCGAACTGGACGACGTCGAACGGACCGCGCTGGCGCAAGAAGTTGTGCCAGACGGTCAGCATCTCACCCTCGGCGAAAACCTGGGGAGAACCGAAGCTGTGGTGCCCGGGGGCCAGCACGGTCGAGTTCACCAGAGCGTAGGACCGCACCTTGTCACCGTGCGTGTTGGTCGTCGGCTCGATGCGGACCCGCTGGTCCATCAGGTCGTACTCCAGCCCGGAGGAGAGCACCGAGATCTCGTGGTCGCCTGACTCGAGGTGCTGGATGAGGTTGTTCTCGTAGACGCGGACGCCTCCGCCGCGCTGCTCGGGGTCGTCGAACGGGGCCCAGTTGTACAGCAGGATCCTCATGCCGGCACCTGGTCTGCCTCGGACCGGTCGGTCTGGAGCGACCCCGGCTCGCGCGGAGGCCGCTCGCGAAACGGCAGCGGGTTCGGGAAGAAGTCCGCAAACGCCTTGTACGACCCGGGCCGCACGTACTCGCGGATTTGCACACGAAGGTCGTCCGGCGGCGTTTCGACGTTGAGGAAGTCCGCGATCTCGTCGATCAGCGCGTCGGTGTCACGGCTCGCCTTCTCGTTGCTGACGAGCAGGCACGGGCGACCAGTCGCGAGCGCGAAGCTCGTATTGGCGTTCGTGGTCGCGTTTGCCTCGTGCAGCGACATGCGAACCGAGCGACGCAGGAACTTGCCGTCCCACTGGTGGCGGCTCAGCGCTGTGGCGACGACGTCACGGTAGACGACGACGAAGTACGGGTTGCGGATGGCCTTCACCAGCACGGGCAAGTAGCTCACCGCCGGCGGGTACTTCCATCCCCACACGTCCTGGGTCTCGTTCCTGGCCGCGATCACCGTCCGCAGCTGCCCGAGCCCCTTGGCCTGGAAGCGTTTGTCCTCGTTGTTGCCCTCGTCGATCTCGCCGAGGTCGAGGCCGAGGGCGCGCATGATGCCGGCGACCGGGCTCGTGCCACCCCGCTCGAGACCGAACGCCACATAGGTCCGACGAGCTGGCGGTTCGGCGACAATGTTCAGCACCACACTGGTCTTGCTCGTCGAGGCGGAAAGCGCCATCAAGAGTTGTCTCCTGCAATCAATCCGAACTCTGGTTGAACCCGACACCGGAAAGAGCCGCACGCGCGGCGCCGCATCGACCTGGACGTACCCTAGACGATACCCGCGGCCGATCGGGGGAGCCGCAGCGGCCTGCGCCGCCGGTCCACCCTGCCCGGGTGCGGGAACTCTCGCCCCGGCCAGAATCGTCACACCATCGAGACGGTCGCGCGGACGTGCGCCCGGGGCTGACCAGACAACGGCAGGGGCGCGCCCGAGATGCTCACGACGTCGCGCCCGCGCGCATCGGTTGCCTGGAAAGCGGCGGGCCGGTCCGGCCGGATGCTCATGGCGCTGGTCGGCCTCGCGGTGCTCGCCACCAGCTGCTCGCCTGAGGCCGGGACCGTCGCATCCCGGCCGCCACTCGGTGTTCCGCCTGCGCAACCGAACATCGTGCTGATCCTCACGGACGACGTCTCGATGAACCTGGTCGCGTACATGTCCGAGGTCCGAGACATGCAGGAGCACGGCATCGACTTCACCAACTACTTCGTCACGAGCCCGCTGTGCTGCCCGTCCCGGGGCACGATCCTCACCGGCAAGTACCCACACAGCACCGGCATCGAGACCAACCATTGGCCGAACGGCGGCTTCGGTCAGTTCGTCGACGACATGGACACCTCGCTCGGCCCGTCCCTGCAGCGGGCCGGATACCGCACCGGGTTCATCGGGAAGTTCCTGAACGGCTACGAGCCGACCCCTGACGCTTCGGGACCGGCCGGTGATGCCGACCCGCCGCCCGTCGAGACGCTCACCACCGCGTACGTCCCGCCTGGCTGGGACGAGTGGCACGTGCCGGGGCACAGCGGCTACGGCCACTTCGGCTACGACCTGACGACTGCCGTGGACACCAGGACCGGGGCGATCGAGGAGCGCCTCGGGACGGACGAGGAGGACTACCTGACCGACGTCATGGCTGAGCGGGCCACGTCTTTCATCGACCGAGCGACGACGGCCCCCAACGACCCGGCGGGACCGTTCTTCCTCACCGTATCCACGTTCGCCGCCCACCCCCGCTCCCCCGGCGGCGATGCCGAGGAGCGTGGCGTGCGGTTCCCCCCAGCGGCGCGGGACCGCCTCCGCCCAGCACGTCCGGCGGACTGGCCGATCGGCTGGGCGAGGTCTGAGTTCCGGCTGGGCGACTG
>JACCYY010000236.1 GCA_013696235.1 Sporichthyaceae bacterium
GTCTCGGACACCGACATCGCCGCGGACTACACGCTGTCCGGCGCAGCCACGAAGCGCTGGCTGGCCTGGGCACGCACGCACCGGCCCGAGATCGTCGAGCAGGTCCTGGCGCTCCCAGGACCCTGGCACGTCGCACCGCCCGAGGCGATCGAGCTCTTCCTCGCCGGCCTCAGGGCCGAGCACGGCTCGGTGGAGGCGTACGTGTCCTCGGTGGGCGTCGAGACCGCGACCGTTGCCGACATGCGCGCGCACCTCCTGGAACTGCCACCGTCCTGACCGGGCGATCGACCTGGCCCGGTTGCTCCCCCGAGGAGGCCGGACCGGGTCGTCAGCTCACGTCGCGCCGGATCGTCCGCGCCGCTCCGGCGACCAGCGGGAGCGCGATCCACACGCAGAGCGCGGTCGCGATCTCCGGCCACCGGCCGGTCCACTCCGCGGTCTGGATGTAACCGATGACCAAGCGGTCAGCTGTGGTTGCTGGTGGTGCCTTGCCATTCGCCCGTGGTGCCGCGTGGGTGCGTGGTGTAGCGGCGGCCGGTGACCCTGGACGTCCAGGTCATGGTGCCGGTGCCATCGGTGGTCTGCTCCAGCTGCCAGGCGCCGTCGGTCTTGATCCGGTGGTGGCGTCGGCACACCCCGCTGAGGTTCTCCCGCACGGTCGGGCCGCGTGGGAACTCCACGGTGTGGTCGAGATCGACCCGGTGAGCCGCGCGGGCGCAGCCGGGGAACCGGCATGTGCCGTCTCGGTCGCGCACTTCACGGTCGAGCCATGCTGGTGGGTCGTGGGTGCGGGCTTGGGCAGCGGTGGGGACCCGACCTGACGGTGTCGGCGGTGGCACCACCGCGGCGCCGGCGGCGAGAAGATGTTGGGCGTAGTGGCTGGTGACCGGGCCATAGCCGGCGAGCTCGCCGACCGGGACGGTGGTGCCGTCCGGGCCGGTGGTCTGGTTGATCGCGACCCACGGCAGCCGCGGTGGGCGGCGGCTGGTCATCGCGGCGAGAGCGAGGGCGGCAAGCTCGCTGATCCGCTCCGAGCGGGTCGGTCCGGGCGGCTCAAGGTCGGCCGGCTCGGGCGGGAATCGCTGGTCGAGGTCGGCCGGCTCCACGAGCACCGGCTCCCCCAGCACCGGCTCGTCCCAAGCGCGCTCGTCCTGGTCGACCGGACCGGTCGCGTGGTCGGGTGCCGCGGGCTGGTCGAACCCCTGGTGATCATCGCCGGCACCAGCGGGCCAGCCCGGCTCGGGTCGGATGTCGGTGTCGGCCGGGTCTGGTGGTGGCTCGCGGTCCGACGGTGCCGGGCCGGGTGGCGGGTCGTCGTCGAGCCCGAGGTGCGGGTCACGGCCGAGGAGCAGATGCACGAACGCGTCTGCGCGGCGGGCAGCCATCGACCTGGTGTCCTGGGTGGTCTTGGTGCGCCGGGCGACCTCGTCGATCAGGTCATAGATCTCCCCTGAGTCAACCGCGGAGAGGACCGCCTCGATCGCGCCGGTCCCATCGCGTCGGGTCCACCGCGACACCGACCGGTCCCGGCCTGCGTACTTGCGACGCCGCTCCGCCGCTTCCGGGTCCACGGCGATCACGGTCTTGGTCAGCGCGCGCCGCAGCTCACCGGCGGTCTGGTCGTGTCCCGCGGGTAGGACCTTGCCCTCGACCTTGGCGGTGAGGTCGTCGTCGAGTTCGGCGACGGCTTCGCGGATGGCCAGCACTCGGCCTTTGTCTAGGTCACCGCGGCACATCGCCGCCAGGGTGGCGGGCAGCCGGGTGCTGATCTCGACCGCGGTCCGGATCCGGATCGCTGCGGTGACCGGCGCGAGGTGCAGGGCGGGGGCGATCTCGGCCGCAACCAGGTCGTCTGCGCCGAGCTCGTCGAGCAGCTTTGGGTCGTGGATGTGCTGCCACTGCTCGGCCCACTTGCACAGCTCGGCCATGATCACCATCGAGCGACCCTCAGACGCCGCGGTGACCCGCTGCTGCATTGCGAGCTCATCCACCAGCGCGCGCATCCGATCCGGCAACGGCTGGTCCGGATCCGCGACCTCGGCCTCGGTCGGCGCGACCCGCGACAACCGCTCCGCCAACCGCGACATCTCCTCGAACATGTGTACGATTCTAGCCGTTGCACCCACCCAATCAGCACCGCGAACCAATCTGTGGACGGTGATGTGGTGGGGGCTCAGAGCGCGGGCGGCCGCCGCTCGTAGGGCGTGGACAAGACGATCGTCGTCCGGGTGGTCACGCTGGCCTCGGTCCGGATCATCGCGAGCAGGGTCTCGAGGTCACCGGGGGTGGCGACGCGGACCATGAGGATGTAGTTCTCGTCGCCGGCCACGCTGTAGCAGGCCTCGATCTCGGGGATGTCAGCGAGCCGCTCGGGCGTGTCATCCGGGGCCGTCGGGTCGAACGGCTTGCACGAGACGAATGCCAAGATCGACAAGCCGAGCTCGGTCGGGTCGAGCACCGCCCGGTAGCCGCGGATGACGCCGCGCTCCTCGAGCCGGCGGACGCGCTGATGCACGGCCGAGGTCGACAGCCCGGTCGCCTTGCCCAGGTCGGTGTAGCTCGTCCGCCCGTTGGCGCCGAGCAGCAGCACGATCTGGCGGTCGATGTCCTCCACGCTCACGACCTCGCCAGGTGGCGCGCGATCACCAGGCGCTGCACCTGGTTGGTGCCCTCGAAGATCTGCAGCACCTTCGCTTCCCGCATGTACCGCTCGACCGGGTAGTCCTGGACATAGCCGTACCCACCGAGCACCTGGACCGCGTCGGTGGTCACCCGCATCGCGGCGTCGGAGCAGAACAGCTTCGCCATCGCCGCCTGCCGCGAGT
>JACCYY010000245.1 GCA_013696235.1 Sporichthyaceae bacterium
AGCGGGCGGTACGGTCCGGTATGGCTGGGACAGACCTGTCGGAGCACCACCACGTCCTGCACCCGCGCGACTTCGACCGGTCGAGCCCGGCATGAGGGTTCGGCTGTCCCCCGAGGTCGCCGACGCGGTGGGCTCCGGCCGCGGTGTCGTCGCGCTGGAGAGCACGTTGCTCGCGCACGGTCTACCGGCGCCGCGGAACCGCGAGGTCGCGGCGCGGCTCGAGGAGGTCGTCCGCGCGCACAGAGCGGTGCCCGCCACGGTCGCTGTGCTGGACGGCATCGCGGTGGTGGGCCTCACATCGGTCGAGCTGGACCGGATCTGCGACCCCGCCCGCCAGGTGGACAAGCTCTCGCACCGCGACCTGGCCGTCGCGGCCGCGCGCGGTGGCGACGGGGCGACGACCGTGGCGAGCACCTCGACGCTTGCCCACGCTGCCGGCGTACGGGTGTTCGCCACCGGTGGGATCGGTGGGGTGCACCGCGGAGCGGCCGAGACCTACGACGTCTCGGCCGATCTCGACGTGCTCGCGCAGACGCCGATCGTGGTGGTGTGCGCCGGCGTGAAGTCGATCTTGGACGTCACTGCGACGCTCGAGGTCCTGGAGTCCCGGTCCATCCCGGTGCTGGGCTATCAAACATCACGATTCCCGGCGTTCTACCGCCGTGACTCCGGTCATGACCTGACCTGGCGGGTCGAGACCGGAGCCGAGGTTGCCGCCATCGCCGAGATGCACTGGGGCGGGGTCGGACCGAGCTCGGCGGTCGTGGTCGCGAACCCGGTCCCGGCCGAGGCCGAGCTCGACCAGGCCGTGCACGACGCCGTGCTCGAGGCCGGGCTGGCCCGGGTCGCTGCCGACGGCATCCGGGGCAAGGACGTGACCCCGGCGCTGCTCGCCTACTTCCACGAGCACACCGACGGTCGCAGCCTGCGGGCGAACGAAGCCCTCGTGCTCGCCAATGCCGCGGTGGCCGCCCAGGTCGCGGTCGCCCTCGCGCCGGACCAGCCATGACCGATTCCTCCCAGGTTCGCGTCGCGCCGGCGGACCCGACCCGCCCGGTGGTGGCAGTGGTCGGGGACGCCGGGCTGGACGTCCTGGCCAGGGCGAGCGGTCCACTCGCGGTGGGCAGCGACACGCGCGCGGCCGTGCGGGTCACCGGCGGCGGTGCGGCGGCGAACACCGCGTCGTGGCTGGTCGCCTGCGGCGCGGAGGCGCTGCTGATCGCTCGGGTCGGTGCCGACGACGCGGCCGACCTCGTCCGGGCCGGGCTGGAGCGCTGCGCTGTCCGCGCGGCGCTCACCGTCGACCCGGTCCGGCCCACGTGTTGCGTCGTCGTCCTGGTCGACGCCGACGGTGCGCGCACGATGCTGCCCGACCGCGGCGCGAGCGGGGCGCTCGCGCCCGCTGACATCGAGGGCGTCGACCTGACCGGCGTCGCCCACCTGCACCTGTCGGGGTACGTGCTGCTCGACGAGAGCTCACGGGCGGGTGGTCTGGCGGCGCTCGCGGCGGCCCGTCGAGCCGGGCTCACGACGTCGGTGGACCCGCAGGCGGCCGCGCTGCTCGTCGACCCGATCCGCTTCCTGGCCGACGTCGAGGGAGTCGACCTGCTCCTGCCGAACGCCGATGAGCTGGCAGCGCTCGCCGGAGCGTGTGACGTGCGCGCGGCCCGAACCTTGCTCGACCGGGTCGGCGCGGTCGCGTTCACGACCGGAGCCGGCGGGGCGACCTGGGTCGACAGATCGGGCGAGACCTCCGTCCCGGCAGTCGATGCCGCGGTCGTCGACCCGACCGGTGCCGGGGACGCGTTCGACGCCGGTCTGCTGACCGCCTGGTTGACCGGTGCGCCCAACGAACAGGCCCTGCGGGCGGGCGCCGCCGCCGGCGCCTCGGCCGTCGCCACGATCGGGGGCCGACCAGTTGGTCGGGCCGTCCTCGGCGCCGTCCAGCCCGCGCTCGCCGTCGCCCCGAGGACGGACCGGTGACCGGGGTGGACGACCCGGGCGCAGGCGAAGCGGGCGCGAGCCGGGGCGGACCGCTGACCGGGCTGGTCGTGCTCGACCTGTCGCGCGCGCTCGCCGGGCCGCACGCCGCCATGATGCTCGGCGATCTCGGCGCGCGGGTGATCAAGGTCGAGCACCCTGTGGGCGGCGACGACTCGAGGGGGTGGGGCCCCCCGTTCGTCGGCCCGGACGAGCAGCCCGAGTCGACCTACTTCTTCTCGTGCAACCGCAACAAGGAGTCGATCACCCTCGACCTGAAGGATCCCGTCGACGCGGATGTGCTCGGCCGGCTGGTCGAGCGGGCGGACGTCCTGGTCGAGAACTTCCGCCCAGGGGTGCTCGACCGGCTCGGGTTCTCGGTGGCCGCGCTGCATCGGCGCAACCGCCGGCTGGTGATCTTGTCCATCACCGGGTTCGGGCACGACGGTCCGGAGGGCGACCGGTCCGGCTACGACCAGATCGCGCAGGGCGAGGCCGGCCTGATGAGCCTCACCGGCGCCGCTCCGGACCAGCCGACCCGCGTCGGGGTGCCGATCGCGGACCTCCTGGCCGGCATGTACGGCGCGTACGGGGCGGTGGCAGCACTGCACGAGCGCGCCGGCACCGGGCTCGGGACGGTCGTGCGGACGTCGCTCCTGGCCGCCGTCGTCGGGGTGCACGCCTTCCAGGGCACGCGCTGGACCGTCGCCGGTGAGATACCGCGCGCCCAGGGGAACCACCATCCCGCGATCAGCCCGTACGGAGCGTTCACGGCTGCCGACGGCGTCGTCCAGATCGCCGTGGGGAGCGAGGCGCTGTGGCGCCGGTTCGCGCCGCTGGTCGGGCTGGACCCAGAGGACCCGCGGTTCGCCACGAACACCCAGCGGGTCGCGCATCGGGACCCGCTCATCGCGATCATCGACGAGGCGCTGTCCACCGCCCCGTCGGCGACCTGGCTGCCGCTCCTCGAGCAGGCCGGGATCCCGGCCGGACGGGTCCGCACCCTCGACGAGGTCTACGCATGGGACCAGACCCGTTCGCAGGGACTGCTGGTCGACGTCGTGCACCCGACGGCAGGCTCGATCACGCTGCCAGGCCCTCCGCTGCGCTTCGACGGGTCGGGCACCGTGACTCATCGCGCGCCGCCGACGCTCGGCCAGCACAACGAGTCGATCCGCGAGTGGCTTGACCGTGATGCCCCTCGTTGATCATGGACGAATCCCAGCGGGGTCGCGAGATCCCCGTGATCAACGGCGAAGGCAGCCGACCCGTACGCTTCGTTGCGCTCGGGAGGGATCGAGCCTGATGCCGAGCCAGCTGCTGAACAGATTGGGATGATCTCGTGCG
>JACCYY010000263.1 GCA_013696235.1 Sporichthyaceae bacterium
CCCCGGCTGTTCGCGATCGGCAACGATCTCGGCACGATCGGCGCCTGGGCGTTCCTGGCGGCCGCCGTCCTGGTGGCCGCCGACGCGGTTCGTCGGACCGGGCTGCGGGCGGTCGCGCCCGGACTGCTCCTCGTGGTCGCTTCGGTGTCCTTCCTCGACAGCCACATCTACCGATGGGTCGGCGTCATCACCGTGCTGCTGATCGGCCTCGCCACCGGCTGGCTCCGATCGCTCCGTCCGTCGTCCTCGACTCGGCCGGCGGATCGGTCCGGGTAGTTCCGAGCAGCGCGTGTCTACCAGCGCCGGACGCCTCGTCACCTGTCGTCGTCGGTCAGGCTGCCGAGTCGAGGTCGAGGAGCCAGCGCAGACCTCTCCTAGCCGTTGCCGGTGGGACGCCGTCGGCGACGGCGCGGAGTGCGCCGCGCCAAGCGGCAGCGAGCATCGTTGCCGCCGAGCGAGCGGAGCGCGGGAGCACCAGCCCCAGCGTCGCGGCGATCGGGTCCGGCGCAACGTCCGGACGCGGCTCAGCCAAGATCCTCGTCACCCCGAAGCGCACAGAGGCGTCGAACGCGACCTCCAGCGCGGCGTTCACCGCCGGTCGGCCCGAGCCCCCCAGAGCAGCGGCCGCGCCCTCCATGCGCTCCGTCATCCGCTTCTCCAGCTCGTCCCGGATGACGACGTAGAGCCCGAGCTTGCTCTTGAAGTGGTGGTAGAGCGATCCGGTCGTGACACCCGCGGCACCGGCGATCTCGACAACGTTCGCCCCCTCGAACCCGTGCAGCTGGAACTGCTCGATCCCGGCGCTCAGCAGGCGTGCTCGCGCCGAACCCGGGATCGGAATGGGCATCGGGTCCCGCACACCGCCCACCATAACTGATTGACGGAATTCCGTAATTCTTTTACGCTGCGATCCATGAAGCTCACCTTCCTGTACCACCCGGTGACCGACCTCGACGGCGCCGTTGCCTTTTACCGCGACGTGCTCGGCTGGGACGAGGCGTGGCGGGAAGGGACGTCGACCGCTGCCTTTGGCATCCCCGACTCGCCCGTCCAGGTCATGCTCGACGCGAGCGGAGCCGATGCGGGTGGGCCGAGCGGGTTCTACGAGGTCGAGGACATCGACGTCTTCTACGCCGAGCACCGCGAGTCGGTGAGCTGGGTCGAGCCTCCCCAGGACGCGCCGCCGATCCGGTTCGCGTCCTTCACCGACCCGGCCGGGATCCTGTTCCGGATCTTCCAGAACGTCGAAGACGTGTGACGACGACGGTCGAGCTGCTCGGCCGAGCGCGGACCTGAGCGCTCGGCCCGTTACTCGTACACGAACTTCTGGGCGCCCGGGTAGATCCACGACAGGCCATCGCGGAGCCGGTCGCGCCAGCTCTCCCAGTTGTGCCCGTCGCGGGACTCGACGTAGTTCAGCTCCATGCCGGTCTCGCCGAACGTGGCCAGCATCGAGCGGTTCTGCACGATCAGCGGCTCGTAGATGCCGCAGCTGATGAACACCCGCTCGGCCACCCGGGTCGGCCGGGCGCGGTAGCGGTTCACGAACTTCACCACCGGGTCGAAGGCCGGGCCACCCCCGTGCGCCGCGCCGATGTCGGTGAAGAGGAACGAGCCGGACTGCAGGAGCAGCGACCCGTACGTGTCGGGCGAGCGCACCGCCGTCGACAAGGAGGCGATCGCGCCGAAGCTCGACCCCATGAGCGCCCGGCCGGAGGGATGCCCGACGAGGGGGAAGTCGGTCTCCATGTGCGGCACGAGCTCGGCGGTGACGAACCGCGCGTGCGCGGCGCTGTTCGGGTACTCGTCGAGCCGGTTGCCTGGGTGCGTGAACGCCACCACGGTCTCGGCCATGTCCAGGCGGTGGATCAGGTTGTCCAGCACAGTCCTGGCTGACGCGTACTCCAGGAAGTCGCCGCCGTCGTGCACGACCAGCAGCGGATACTTCGCCGCAGTGCCGAACCGGGCCGGCAGGTAGACCGAGACCCGCGCGGTGCGTCGGAGCGCCTGGCTGCGGATCTCGAGCTCGACCAGCTCCCCCGGTCGCGCGTCCGGGTCATGGATCGCCCAGTCCGGCACCTCGTAGCCGGCACCGTGGCAGACCGAGCTGTCCCCGACGGGACTGCGCGCGATCCGCGGGTTGCGCGGATCGTTGAAGCGCTCCCAGTGCTCGCCGCGCCGGATCTCGAACTGGTACTCGACCCGCGACTCAGGCGGGATCTCGACCACGACGTACCAGAGGTCGGTGCCCTCGATCCGGCGCAAGGGCAGGTCGCCCGGGAGCCCGACCACGCGATGGCGCAGGTAGACGGCATCGGCCTCGACCCAGGCAACGAACGTGCAGCGGGTGCCCTCCACGATCGGCAGCTCGTGCCGGTCGAGGAAGCGGTGGATCGCCGCGTCGTCGATCACCGCCCGCTCACGCAACCGGTTGATCGCCAGCTTGCGTCGGCTCGCGGACGACCGACCGGTGCTGCCCGCTGACGCCGTACGGCTGGCGACGCTCACGCCGCGTCCACGGTTGCGATGCCGCCGGCCGGGTCCAGCGTCCGGGCTCCGATCGGCAGCGGCGCCTCGTCGACGAGGTTGACCCGGACCCCGTCGGCGAGCAGCAGGCACGTCCTGGGTGCGAACCGTCGAGCCATCAAACCGAGGTGCCCCTCGTCGGACAGCCGCAGCCGCCGCCTCGCGTGCGGGAACGGGAGGACGCCGCGATAGGCCGCGAGTCCCTCCGCGTAGACCTCGGCCTGGCCCGGGCCCTGCGGGGCCGTGTCGTGGTAGAGGATCACCTGCTCCGCCAGCGCCATCGCGCCGGCCGACCAGGCGATCAGTGGCGCCTTCAGGACCCGGTCCAGGTCGAAGACCCGCAGCGTGCGCAGCAGCACGCCGACGTGCCCGCCAGCCAGCACGATGCCAGCGCAGTCCTGAACGATCGTCGCCACCTCGGCGCGATGATCGGCAATCGCCGGCCGCTCGCCGGGGCGGAACGCGGCCCGGAACTCCGCGCGGGTCTCGCGCACCGCTCGCAGGTGCCACTGGTCGAGTGACTGGACGGAGGCAACGGCGTCGGCGAGGGCCTCCTCCTGCACGGCCGGCACCTCCCGCCTGCGCCGGACGGACTCGATCGCGGCCATCGCGTGCTGCAGGCGTACGACGTAGAGCGCCTGGATCTCGTCCAGGAGATCGTCGAGCCGGCGCTCGGCGGCGGCGTACTCCGGGTCGCGATCATGGATCTCGCGCCAGCGCTTGTGCAGGTCGAGGTTGCGCATCCGCCCGCCGAGCACGTCGTCGAGCTCGGCGTCGTCGGACTCACGCTCCTGCCAGCCGGAGTTCACGGCGGCAATCGGGCCGTCGGGCATGATCTCGCGCACGGTCGCGCGCGCGGTGGTGGCGATGCGCTGCGGCCCTAGGAGGGTCACGTTCATCCGGTTGGGAAGTCCTTGTCTGTCAAGTCGCCTGCAAGATCGCCTGCAAGATCGTCAGCAAGATCGTGGGCGACGGGTCGGGCCGGGTGCGGTCATCCAGCGTGGACCTTCACGGTGCGGCCCACCTCGTCGAGCATGCCGCTGAGCACGTCGTAGTCCGGGTGGCGCAGACGCACGTACGCGTTCGCCATGTACCCGGCCTCGACGGGCTGGGTCCCGGTGCCCTCCGGCGGCAGGTGGGTGTCGATCACCCACTGCCCGAAGCGGCTCTGGATCTCGTCCAGCCCGGAGTAGCCGCGGATGACGCCGTCCCGGTCGGGTCGCAGCGCCACGATGCCGGCGCTGTACGCGCGGGTCGCCCGCTGGCTCGGCTGGCCGTGCACGACTGCCGCCGCCCACTCGCGGTAGAGGTCCATCTCGTTGCCTGCGGAATAGAGGTCCCACGCGCCGACGCCGGGCGGCCGGCAACCGATCTCAGAGAACCGCAGGCCCTTCGGACCGAAGAACCACTCCATGTGCGTCGCCGACGTCCCGATCCCCAGGACATGCGCAACCCGCTGGCCCATCTCGCGCAGCTCGACGTAGTCAGCGACTGTGTCGACGCGGTTGGTCGCGATGAACTGCGGCGAGATCCACCGCGATCTCATCGCGTCCAGCACGTTGGGGTAGTAGTGCGAGACGAAGTCGTGCGCGGGCACGCCGTTGATCGACAGGGTGTCGTAGAAGCCCTCGTGTCCCTCGACGAACTCCTCGACCGCGATCGACGCGACCCCCTTTTTGCCGTACGACGCGAGCGCGCTCGTGAGCTCCGACCGGCTGTCGACGCGCATGGTGTCCGCGGCGCCCGCACCCGCGCGCGGCTTGAGGATCAGCGGGTAGCCGACCCGGTCGGCGAACGCGTACACCGCGTCTGCGCTGTCCGCCGCCGTGGATGCAGCGGTCGGCACGCCGGCCTCGCGCAGCGCCTGCTTCATCGACGGCTTGTCGCGACAGAGCCAGGCCGTCCGGACCGACGTGCCGGGAACGTGCCGCGCCTCGCGCACCTCGGCGACCGCCATGGTGTGCGCCTCGATCGTGGACTCGAGCCGGTCGACCCATACCTTGTCCTGGACCCACGCGACGGCCGCGTTCAGCGCGGGGACGTCGGTGACGCTGGCCACCTGGTGGTAGTGCTGCATCCACCCGCGGAGCTCGTCGTCGAGCCAGTCGGCCGGCCGCTCCCCGATCCCGATCACCGTCGCGCCGACCTCGGCCAGGCCCCGGACAAACTGCCGCTGGTTGTTCGGGAACGCCGGTTCGACGAAGACGATGTTCACCGGGCCGATCGTAGGACCACCGGCTGCCCGCACCTACTGCCGGCCGAAACCGCCTCGCGCGATGGCTCGGCGGCGGGCAGGGTGATGACCATGGCCTTACGCGTATCGCACACGACGTTCAACGCACTCGACGCCTACCAGCAATCCGTCTGGTGGGCCGAGCTGCTCGGCTACCACGAGGACCCGGAGGATCCGAACCTGCCCGGGCACGAGGAGTGCATGATCTCCTCGGCCGACGGCAGCCACCGCATCCTGTTCATCGACGTCCCGGACGCCAAGCAGGCGCGGAACCGGGTCCACCTCGACCTCCAAGCCGTCG
>JACCYY010000280.1 GCA_013696235.1 Sporichthyaceae bacterium
CAGCGCGGGTGCGTCCGGAGACGCACGGGGTGCCTCCGGAGACGCGCTGGGTGCCTCCGGCAGCTCGCGGGTCGGCAGCTCGCGGGTCGGCAGCTCGCGGGTCGGCATCTCGCCGGTCGTGAGCCCGCTCACCGGTGGCTCGCTCGTGGCTCGCTCCACATCAGGCACAACGTCCTCCGGTTGCGTTCCCGCGGTTGCAGCCGCCGCGCGCATGTCCTCGTCTGGCCATCCCAGCACCGACGGGGTCTGCGGCGTGGAGCCGACGGGTCCGGCTTCGGTCTCAGCCGCTTGGCGGGCTTTTCGGGCGGCGCGCTGCGTCTTGCGCTCCGCCCGGGTGAGCTCGCGATCGGGCACCGCGCGGCCGAAGCCGGTCAGGCCGGTGAAGAGGAACAGGGCGCCGCCGGCCGCTACGAGGACGTCACCCGGGCTCACGACCGCGGGTCGGATGGGGAGCGCGAGCGGTACTGCCTCGCCCAGCCACGACAAGGTGGTCTCGGTGGTGAGCTCCTCACGGAGCGGATCGGTGTCGAGGGGCACGCGGCTCAGCGGGACACCGGCGCGATCTACTGCGGCCAAGGAGACCGGCATGCCGGAGTTGACGATGATCACGACCGCGTTGAGCGCGAGGCCGCCGATCGCCAGGCCGAGCCCGGGCCGGCCGCGGTTGAGAGCCATGAACCAGCCGACCGCGATCGCCGCGACGATGAGCCAGCCCGCGTACACGCCGGTCGACTTCGCCAGTGGGGAGGTGGCCATCCCGATCACCACGATGCCGAGGAGACCGAAGCGGTGCATGACTGGGCGGCCGAACGTGCTGGGTCGTCCACCGAGGACGACGGCCAGCACGGCGGCCGTCACCACGGCGAGCACGAAGAGCGTCACGCCGACAGTGTGCCAAGCAGCACGCCGCGACGGGTCAGGGCCATGCGCCGGCATGGTTGGATCGGGCCCTGGAGCCGTGGGACACCCGGGGTCGGGAGAGGGGTGACGTGGCAGAGGTCGTCGAGGCCGAGATGGTCGCCGCCGTGCTCGAGGTGGTCGTCGCACCCGGTGATGCCGTGGCGCCTGGCGACACGCTCGTCCTGCTCGAGTCGATGAAGATGGAGATCCCGGTCCTCACCGAGCATGGTGGGCGAGTGACCGCCGTGCGCGTCGCGGTCGGAGACGTGGTCCAGACCGGGGACGTGCTGGCGGTCATCGATTGACCTTCAGCCCGCGTGGGCTGTGAGCACGTCCCGTCGGTACGCGAGGAGATCCACACCGGGTTCAGGAGACCAGTTGCGACCCGGATCGGCGGTGAAACCCAGACGCTGGTAGATCCGGGCCGCCGCGCGCATCGTCGCCAGCGTGGACAGCACCACGGCTCGATCGCCGGCGGCGCCGGCCCGATCGAGGCACGCGTGGACCAGCGCAGCGCCCGCGCCGGTGCCCCGTGCCGCCGGGTCGACCGCGAGCATCCGGAACTCTGCCTCGCCCGGGTTGGAGATCTCCGCGTACGGACTTCCGGGGCGGCAGAACGTCACCGTGCCGACAACCGTGCGTGCCTCGTCGATCGCGACCAGCAGCGTCGCGGCGGAAGCCCGGTCCCTGGCGTCGGCGAGATGGCTGGCGTAGCTGGCGGTCGGGTCCACCAGACCGTCGGCGAGGTAGCCGGCCAGCGTGAGCTCCCCGGCTCGCGGCAGCTCGTCGGGCGTCGCCTCGCGAACGGTGATCGGCGCCAGGTCGACGACGAGGGCGAGCAGCTCGGTGCCGTCGGGTGCGACTCGGTCGCGCCACGGCAGCCTTCGGAAGCCTTGCCGGGCGTACAGACGCGCGGCGGTGACCATGGCGGGCTGCGTGAGGATCGCCACGCGGTCGAGCCGCTCGGTGCGGGCATCCTCGAGGCAGCGCCGGACGAGAGCCTCGCCGACGCCGCGGCCACGCGCACCCGTGCGCACGGCGAGCATCCGGAACCCGCCCTCGCCCGGCCCGACCACGTCGGCCCACGCGCTGCCGGCCCGGGTCGCGGTGACCGAGCCCACGATCGTGCCCTCGGGATCTGTGGCGACGAGCAGCTCGACGCCCGGGTCCGCCGCCCGCTCTGCGGTCTCACCCATGCTCCGGAGGTAGCCCGGGCCCACCAGGACCTCGCGGCTGTACGCCTCGATGGTCAGCGCACCGATCTCAGGCCAGTCGGTCGGGGTCGCTGCCCGGACGTCGATGACGGGTGCTGCGGTGGGCCTGGTCACCTGACCGTCAAGCCTGCACCTCGACGTCTTTCCAGAACGCCACGCGGTCTCGCACGGACTCGGCCTCGCGCGTGGGCTCGGGGTAGTACCACACGGCGTCGGCACTCGTGGCGCCGTCGGCCTCGAGCGAGTAGTACGACGCTGTGCCCTTCCAGGGGCAGAGGCTCGTCCGACTCGACTCGCGGACCACCGAGTCGTCCAGTGCCGAGCGTGGGAAGTAGTGATTGCCCTCGACGACGACGGTGTCGTCACTCTCGGCAATGGTCTGCCCTCGCCAGATCGCGCGCGCCATGGTTGCTCCCTCGACGCCGTCCCTCCCGCTGTGCACAGGCGCCGCGCCACGCGGCCGTACGACGTCCTCCTATCTAAGCCGCACGACGCCGGAGTGACTGGGGGAGGTGTTGGGAACCGTCCAATCGCGGGCGTCCCGCGTGTCCGGCGCCCACCCCTTCAGCGCGGCGATGTCGAGCAGGACGAAGACGCTCACCAGAAAGATGATCATGCCCATGACTGGTACCTCCAGGTGCTGCAGGCGGCCAGCCCCATCACGGATCTGCCCGTCCTGGTGATCCCAGCATCGTCCTGCCGGCGCCTGTCATCCAGTGGCAGTATTGCCATCGAACAACGAGTTCCTGCCATACTGGGGCGATGGTCAGGACGACACCCCCAGGCGTTGGCGATCGCGGTCCCTGCGCTCCGCTCGTGGTCCGCTCCGCGACCCCGCGCAAGACCGCGCTGCGCGATGTCGCCGTGCTCGCGCTGGAGCCGATCGCACCGTTCGAGCTCGGCGTCCTGTGCGAGGTCTTCGGCATCGACCGCAGCTCGCAGGGCTTGCCCGTGTACGACTTCGCG
>JACCYY010000291.1 GCA_013696235.1 Sporichthyaceae bacterium
CGTCCGGCGGCCTGTTGGACGGCGGACCTGCCGGGCCCGAGGACGAGGTCACGATTCGGCTCCCGGCGCGCAGCATCTACGTCGCCGTGCTCCGTGCCGCGATCGCCGGGGTGGCCGCCCGGTGCGACTTCAACCTGGCCGAGTCACTCGCCGGGGCCGTCCACGCCGAACCGGCGCTCGCCGACCGTCGCCGAGCTCGCCGCGCACCTCGGGGTCGGCGAGGACGAGGTCCTCGAAGGGCTCGAGTCCGCTGGTGCGTACTCGACGCTGTCCCTCGACGCGCCCGAGCAGGGTGACCCGGACGCTGCCTCCGTCGGCGGTTCGATCGGCATCGACGACGAGGGCCTCCAAGGTGTCGAGCACCGGGAGGCGCTGCGTCCGCTGCTCTCCAAGCTCCCGCCGCGCGAGCGGCAGATCCTGCTGCTGTGCTTCTTCGGTGAGCTCACCCAGTCCCAGATCGCCGAGCGCGTAGGGATCTCCCAGATGCACGTGTCCCGCCTGCTCGCCAAGACCTTGACCCAGCTGCGGACCGAGCTTCTCGAGGACTGACCTTTCCCGGCCCGGATCTGCACTCATCCGGGCCGGGGGCCGTGCTCTGCGTGGCTGAGGGCCGACGTGGTCGTGGGGTGCAGCAGCAGAACGAGACCCACGAGCGCCGTCGCACCGATGGCCCAGCCGACCCGGTCACCGCCTTGGGCCATCGGGACGCCGATCGCGAGCGCCATGATCTGGGCGACCACGAGCAACGATCGTGGCCAGGGCCGGAGCCGATGGAGCGCACGCGCTGCCACCACCAGCGCGGCGGCCGCCCCCGCCACCAGGACCACCACGCCGATCGCGAACCCGGCCCGCATCAGGCGCGGCTCCTCGAACGGCAGGACGTCGACGAGGAAGCGCACGGCGAACGCGGCTGCGCCAGCTGCCTGGGTGAGGGCCAGCGCGACCGCCGCCCGGACGGTCCACGGCGGGCCAGCCGCTCCAGCGCCGTGGGCAGCTTCGTGGGCAGGCGGCGGGACGGCGGGCACCGGCCGAGCGTACGGGCGCCGCCCGGCCGGGCCGTAGGGTTCGCCCATGCGTAAGCGCTCGCTGCTCGTCGTGAACCCGAGCGCGACCACGACGACATCCCGGACCAGGGATGTCCTCATCGCAGCCCTCAGCCGCGATCTCGACGTGGCGGTGGTGACCACGGAGGGCAGGGGACACGCAACCGAGCTCGCGCGCAAGGCCGCAGCCGACGGTGTCGACGTCGTGATCGCGCTCGGTGGCGACGGCACGATCAACGAGGTCGTGAACGGCCTCCTCGCCGACGCACCGACCGAACGGCCGGCGGCATCGGTCCCCGCGCTCGGGATCGTGCCGGGTGGTAGCGCGAACGTCCTGGCTCGAACGCTTGGCCTGCCGCGTGACCCCGTCGAGGCGACTGGTGCGCTGCTGGCCGCGCTCCGGGACGACACGGTCCGGGTGATTGGGCTCGGCCGCCTGGACGAGCGGTGGTTCACGTTCAGCGCCGGGATGGGCGTGGACGCCGAGGTGGTTCAGCTGGTCGAGGCGCGCCGGGTCGCCGGCGCGCGGTCGAGCCCGGCGCTGTGGGTCCGGACGGCCACCCGGGGCATCCTCTTCGGCACCGATCGCCGCAAGCCCAGCATGACCGTGCGTGAGCTCGAGGGCGGCGACGCAGTTGCCGGCCTCTTCCTCGTGATCGTGTCGAACACCGCTCCGTGGACCTATCTCGGACGGCGAGCGGTGAACCTCAGCCCGGCCGCCTCGTTCGACACCGGCCTGGACCTGGTCGGGTTCCGGACCTTGCGGACGGTGCCGACCCTCCTCGCCGCCGGCCAGATGATCTGGTCGGCCGGCGGCCCCACCAGCCGCCGCGCGCTCCGGCTGGCCGACCGCAGCGGTTTCGAGGTGACCGCGTCCCGGCCGGTCGCCTGCCAGGTGGACGGGGACTACGTCGGCACCCTGGACCACGCCGTCTTCCGCTCCGTACCAGCCGCACTGAGGGTGCACGCGGTCCCACCGGCCGGCGACCCGATGTGACCAACGCCACCGGCAACCGGACCCGACGGTAGACCAGAACCCCTTGCCGGATCGGAAAGCGGATGAAAGCCTGTCGCTACCGGCGAGTACCTTCGTCGGCGGGACGGTTCGTGAAACCGATCACAAGCGGTTGGGCACGCCATCTCGATCCGGGCCCTCGACCGAGGCCCGGGACCAAACCCCGACGAGGAGTGGCACCACCATGGACTGGCGCGACCGCGCAGCCTGTCTCGACGAGGACCCGGAGCTGTTCTTCCCCATCGGGAACACCGGCCCGGCCTTGCTCCAGATCGACCAGGCCAAGGCGATCTGCCGACGATGCCCGGTCATCGAGACCTGTCTGCAGTGGGCGATGGAGACCGGCCAGGACGCTGGGGTCTGGGGTGGTCTCTCCGAGGACGAGCGACGCGCGCTCAAGCGTCGCAAGGCCCGCAACCGACTGCGCACCTCGGTGTGACGGGCACCTCCGTCTGATCCGAACGCCGGAGCGCTGCGCCCTGGAGGTGCTGGGGCCGCATGAGCAACGTCGCGACGTGGGAGCGCGCGGTCCGGGACGGCTGTGCCGTCCCGGCCGACACCTGCCTCGCCGAGGCCGCGGCTGACCTCACCGTCCTGCTCGGCTCGCCGGACCAGCACTCGCGGGACGAGATCGCGTACGCGCTGCTCTCGACCTGGATCGCTCGCGGAACCTTCGACGACTTGCTGCTCGGCCTCGGTGACGGCATGTGCGCCGGGCTGCGATCGGGCCTGGGCGAGGCGGGCACGGACTCGGTGTTCCGACGCTCGTTCTCAGCGCTTGTGCTCGTGTCCGTCGTCGAGCGCGACACCGCAGTCCGGGTCCTCCACCCGGCGAGCGTCATGTCCTGGGCGGACAGCGCGCTGCACTGGTTCCTCACCGAGCGGGATCTCCGCGGGCACACCGGCACCAAGGGCTGGGCGCACGCGGTCGCGCACGGTGCCGATCTCGTCGCCGCGCTCGGGATGTCGCGCCACCTCGGCGCGGACGAGCTCGGCGTGCTGCTCGACGCGATCGCCGAGCGGTTGTCCCGGTCGGCCCCGTCCCACCTCACTCACGC
>JACCYY010000297.1 GCA_013696235.1 Sporichthyaceae bacterium
CCGCCGGTCGTGCCCGACTCGCTGCGCGCCGAGGACCAGGCCCCGCTGCCCGCCGACCGCTTCCTCGACCGGGAGACGAGCTGGCTCGCGTTCAACCGGCGCGTGCTCGAGCTCGCCGAGGACCCCACCGTGCCCGTGCTCGAGCGGGCGCGATTCCTCGCGATCGTGGCCAGCAATCTCGACGAGTTTTTCATGGTCCGCGTTGCCGGGCTCAAGCGACGGATCGTCGCTGGGGTTGCCACCCGGGCCACGAGCGGGCGCCTGCCGCGCGAGGTGCTCGAGCGGATCTGGACGACCAGCCGCGACCTCATGGAGCGCCACGCCGACTGCTTCCACGACGAGGTCGCGCCGGCGCTCGCGGCCGAGGGCATCGCGATCTTGCGCTGGGAGGACCTCACCGACGACCAGCGAAAGGACGCCGGCGCGCTTTTCGCGGATCGCGTGTTCCCCGTGCTGACGCCGCTCGCGGTCGACCCTGCGCACCCGTTCCCCTACATCTCGGGGCTATCGCTCAACCTGGCCGTGATCGTCGAGAACCCCGGGAGCGGCCACGAGCACTTCGCCCGGGTCAAGGTGCCACCGTCGCTGCCACGGTTCGTCGCGGTCGGCTCGGACAAGTTCGTGCCGCTCGAGGACGTGATCGCCGAGCACCTCGATCTGCTCTTTCCCGGCATGACCGTCCTCGGCCACCACATCTTCCGGGTCACCCGCAACGAGGACTTCGAGGTGGAGGAGGACGACGCCGAGAACCTCCTCAAGGCACTCGAGCGCGAGCTCCTCCGCCGTCGTTTCGGGCCGCCGGTGCGCCTCGAGGTCGAGCCGACGATGGACCCGCACGTGCTCGACCTCCTCGTGCGCGAGCTCGGCGTCGCCCCGTCCGAGGTCTTCCGGCTGACCGGCCCACTGGACCTGACCGGACTGCACGGCATCGCCGACCTCGACCGGGCCGATCTCACCTACGGCGGGTTCCTCCCCGTGACGCAAGGCGATCTGGGAGAGGGCGAGAGCGCGAAGTCGCGCGACATCTTCGGTGCCGTCCGCCACGGCGACGTGCTGCTGCACCACCCGTACGACTCGTTCTCGACCAGCGTGCAGGCGTTCATCGAGCAAGCCGCCGCGGACCCGGCGGTGCTGGCGATCAAGCAGACGCTCTACCGCACGAGCGGTGACTCGCCGATCGTGGACGCGCTGGTCGACGCCGCCGAGGCCGGCAAGCAGGTGCTCGTCATCGTCGAGCTGAAGGCACGCTTCGACGAGCACGCGAACATCCGCTGGGCCCGTGCGCTCGAGCAGGCCGGGTGCCACGTGGTCTACGGGCTGATCGGGCTCAAGACCCACTGCAAGATCGCGATGGTCGTCCGGGACGAGCCCGACGGCCTCCGTCGGTACGTCCACATCGGCACCGGCAACTACAACCCGAAGACCGCGCGCCACTACGAGGACCTCGGGCTGCTCACGGCGAACCCGGTGATCGGGGAGGACGTCGCGACGCTGTTCAACCAGCTGTCCGGCTACTCCCGCGCCACGGAGTACCGCAGCCTGCTCGTCGCACCGCACTCGCTGCGGCAGGGCCTGCTCGACCGGATCGAGAACGAGATCGACAACCACCGCGCCGGGCGGCCGGCCGGCATCCGCTTCAAGACGAACTCCATCGTCGACGAGACCCTGATCGACGCGCTGTATCGCGCCTCGCAGGCTGGCATCCCGGTCGACCTGTGGGTCCGCGGGATCTGCGCGCTGCGCCCGGGCGTGCCCGAGCTCTCCGAGACGATCCGGGTCCGCAGCGTCCTCGGGCGGTTCCTCGAGCACTCACGCGCGTACGAGTTCGAGAACGGCGGGACGCCCGAGGTCTGGATCGGCTCGGCCGACCTCATGCACCGCAACCTCGACCGCCGGGTCGAGGTGCTCGTCCGCGTCCCGACCACGCGTCACCGCGAAGCACTGGACGAGTTGCTCGACCTCGGGTTCGCTGACGACTCCGCGGCCTGGCACCTGACTGCGGACGGCACGTGGGTGCGCACCCCTCCA
>JACCYY010000302.1 GCA_013696235.1 Sporichthyaceae bacterium
GCGCAGGGGCTGATCGAGCTCGGCGTCACCCCTGATCTCCAGCTCGAGGTGCCGACCAACGGCGACGACATCGGCTGGTGGAACACCGGCCCGTCCCCGGGTGAGCCCGGTGGCGCCGTGATCGCCGCGCACGTCTCCTGGAACGGCGGCCAGCCGGCGATCTTCGTCGATCTCGACGACCTGCCCATGGGCGCCGAGATCATCGTCGACCGCGCGGACGGCACGACCGCGACGTACGTGGTCGCCAGGATCGAGCGCTATTTGAAGGACGACTTCCCGAACGAGCTGATCTACCGACGCGACGGGCCGACCCAGCTCTACGTCATCACCTGTGCCGGCGATTTTGTGAACGGCAGCTACGCGGAGAACGTCGTCGTGTTCGCCGACCTGGTCGGGGACACGCGCGTCGACCCGCAGGCCTGACGGGGCTGGTTGCTCCCGGCGGGTGGCCGGGAGCACCAGCCCGCTCGGCTGGCAGCAGTGGACGACTTCGGCGAGACTGGACTGCTGCCGGTGGGTCCGTCCACGCCGTCATGCCGCCGTCTGTCCGTGCCGCCGTCCCCGCAGGAGCCCCGCCCCATGCCCCCGTCCCGCCGAGCCACGATCTTGGGTGGGATCCTGCTCGCCCCGGTCCTACTCATCGGCGGCGCGGTCCTCTTCACCAGCGGCAACGCCGGTGGCCCGCCACAACCGGTCACCCCGCTGGAGATCGACGTCAGCGAGCAGGCGAACGCGACAGCGTTGGCCAGGAGCATCACCGCGCTCCAGGACCGCCTCCGCGATCTGCCCAAGGACTTCAGCAGCTGGTCTGCACTCGGGTACGCCTACGTCGCCCAGGCACGGGCAACTGCCGACCCCTCGTACTACCCACGGGCGGAGGAGGCCTTTGCGCTGGTGATCGCCGAGCGCCCGGACGACGCCGACGCGCTCGCCGGGATGGGCGCGCTTGCCAACGCGCGGCACGAGTTCGCCACCGGCCGCGACCTCGCCATGCAGGCGGTAGCGGCCGACCCCTACGACTCCACCGCCAAGGGCGTGCTGGCCGACGCCCAGCTCCAGCTCGGCGAGTACGACGCGGCGCTCGTCACGCTCCAGGAGATGGTCGACCTCCGGCCGGGAGTCGCCTCGTTCACGCGCATCTCGGACTCGTACGAGTTGCGCGGCGACCTCGAGGGCGCCAGATATGCGCTCGAGCGGTCGCTGGAGGTGTCGGCGGCCCCCTCGGACGCGTCTTTCGTGCTGTTCTACCTCGGTGAGCTGGCGTTCAACAGCGGGGACTACGAGCTCGCGGCGCAGCACTATGCCGAGGGTCTGCGACGCGACCCGGGGAACGTCACGATCCTGGCCGGTCAGGCGAAGGTCGCGGCCGCGTTGGGCGACGTCGAGGCCGCGGTCGCTGGCTGGGCCGAGGTGGTCCAGCGGCTGCCCCAGCCGATCTACCTCGTCGCGTACGGCGAGCTCCTGCAGAGCCTCGGTCGCACCGAGGAGGCCCAGGAGCAGTACGACGTCGCGGACGCCGCCTCGAAGCTGTTCACCGCATCCGGAGTCACCCCGGATGTCGAGGTCGCGATCTACGCCGCCGACCACGGCCGGCCGGCAGAGGCACTTGAGATCGCGGAGGCGCAGTACGCCACCCGGCGTAGCGTCGAGGTCGAGGACGCGCTGGCCTGGGCGTTGCACGCGAACGGCCGGTACGAGGAGGCGCTCGAGCACGCTCTCGAAGCGCAGCGACTGGGGACCCGCAACGCGGTCTTCGACTATCACCGCGGAATGATCCAGATGGAGCTCGGGCTGGTGGACGACGCTCGGGCGTCGCTCACGCTGGCGCTCGAGACCAGCCCGGCGTTCTCGCCGCTGCGAGCCCCGATTGCCGAGGCGGCCCTGAATTCCCTCGACGCGCCGCCGTGAGCGCTCGTACGCGGGGACGCGCGGCCGTGGTGATCGGCCTGGTCGGGCTCTTCCTCGTCGCCCCGGCAACGGCCGCCCTCGCCCACCCGCTCGGCAACTTCACGGTCAACCACTACAACGGCCTCACCCTGCGACCCGACGGTCTGGACCTGCTGACGATCATCGACACCGCGGAGATCCCGACGCAGCAGGCATTGCCCTCGATCGACACGGACGGCGACGACGCGATGTCGACCGCGGAGCTTGCGGCCCAGGCCGACGCGCAGTGCGCGGCCGTCGCGGACGCCGTCGAGGTGCAGGTCAACAACCAGCCGGTTCCGCTCGTGGTTGGGCCGGCCACGCTCGAGACGGCGCCAGGCGCTGCGGGGCTGCCGACGCTGCGCCTGACCTGCCCGCGGTCGGGCGAGCGCGACCTGACCGAACCGGCAGTGGTCACGCTGCTCGACGACTACCGGACCGACCGCGTCGGCTGGCACGAGATCACCGCGGTCGGCGAGGGCGTCCGGCTGCTCGACTCCCCGGTCGCCTCGGCGAGCATCAGCGACGAGCTCCGGACCTACCCCGTGGACCTGCTCCAGTCCCCTCTGGACCAGCGCTCGCTCACGGTACGAACCGAACCTGGCACCGGCGGGTCGACGGACAGCTTTGACCCGGCCAGCGGGTCGCCCGACCCCTTCAGTCGTCTGGTCGCGGCGGGCGACCGAGCCTTGCAGGACCTGGTCGGCGACCGCGAGCTGACGCCTGTCGTTGGTGCCCTGGCCGTGCTGCTCGCCGTGCTGCTCGGCTCCGGGCACGCGCTGCTGCCCGGCCATGGCAAGGCGGTCATGGCCGCGTACCTCGCCGGGAGGCGCGGTTCTCGGCGGGACGCGTTCCTGGTCGGCGCCACCGTCACCGCGACGCACACCGCGAGCGTGCTCGTGCTCGGCCTCTTGATCTCGCTCTCGGCGAGTGTCGTCGGCGAGGGCGTCCTGCGGGTCCTCGGGATCGTGAGCGGTGCGCTGATCGCCATCCTCGGTGGGTTCCTGCTCGTGGGCGCGCTGCGCAGCCGCCGGGCGGCTCGAGCGCAGCGCATCGACGACGAGCCCCAGGGCGAGCTCGTTGACGCGCCCGCGGCCGTTTTGGCCACGGCCGGCTGGGCCCCGACTGCCGAGTCAGCCCGGGCCGATCACCCACACGGCCACCCGCACCCGCACGACCACGGTGACGAGCATGTCGACGACCATGGTCACGCACACCCGCACCCGCCCGACCCCGGCCATGAGCACGAGCATGAACACGTCCATGACGACGACCGGGCGATCGCGCACAGCCACGGCGGCGGGCATGCACACACCCACAGCGGTGGATGGTGGAGCGGGCACAGCCACAGCCACGGGGAACCGGCGACCGACCGGCGGACCGGCCGGCTGGGCATCGCGGGGATGGGCATCGCCGGCGGGCTGGTGCCGAGCCCATCGGCTCTGGTGGTCCTGCTCGGTGCCGTGAACCTCGGCAAGTCCGTGTTCGGCGTGCTGATGGTGCTCGCCTACGGCCTCGGCATGGCCGGAACCCTGACTGCAGTCGGGCTCCTGCTGGTCCGGTTCCGTGACCGCATCGACCGGTATGGCGCCACGAACCGGCTCGGGCGTCGGGCTGCCACCGTGGTTCGGGCGCTGCCCGTGGTCACCGCGGCTCTGGTGCTCGTCGTCGGCCTTGCCCTCGTCCTCCGCGGTCTACTGCTCGCCGGCTGATCCGCTCCCGCGGCACCTCCGCCGAGCTCCACGCTGTGAACGGTCCTCGTCAGGGCTGGTGCTCCGACGCCGGGGTGTGTCAACGTCGGGCGATGCGGAAGTACGTGCTCATGGGTGTGCAGGGCAGCGGCAAGGGCACTCAGGCGGCGATGCTCGCGCACGACCTCGACATCACCCAGATCAGCGTCGGTGAGATCTTCCGGTGGCACGTCCAGAACCACACCAAGCTCGGCGCGCAGGTCCGTCGGGTCATGGCCGCCGGCGAGTTGGTCGGCGACGATCTGGTCGAGACCGTCGTGCACACCCGGATCGAGGAGCACGACTGGAACTTCGGCTTCGTCATCGACGGGTTCCCACGAAACCGGCGACAGGCCGAGTTCTTCCTCGAGAGCTACGACCTGGACGCCGTCGTACACCTCGACCTGCCTGACGACGAGGTGAGGCGGCGCGTGCTGGCCCGGCGGCTGTGCTCCGTGTGCGGCGTTGACTACAACCTGATGGCCCACCGGCCGGCGGTCGAGGGGCGCTGCGACGTGTGCGGCGGTGCACTGGTGACCCGCGAGGACGACACCGAGGAAGCGCTCACCGCTCGCCTGCGCGACTACCACGACAAGACCGACCCGGTCCTCGACCTCTTCCGGCGCAAGGAGTTCGTCGTCACGGTCGACGCTCGGCCGGAGCCCACCGAGGTGCAGGGGACCATCCGCGCCGAGCTCGGCCTCCCGCCGTACGGGCAGACCGGGGAG
>JACCYY010000309.1 GCA_013696235.1 Sporichthyaceae bacterium
TGGCCGGACGCGAGCCGGAGGGGCTGGCGCGAGCAGCAGACTGAAGGGGGTCGCCTCAGTCGGTGGCCAGGCGGGCGTGGAGGTGCTCGTCTGACCAGCGGCCGTCGACGGGGTAGCGCATCGCGTGGCGCAGGGTCCCCTCGTACGAGTAGCCGGTCCGCACAGCAACCAGGCAGGACACCTCGTTCTCCACCGCGTGGGCGAGCTCGATTCGGTGCAGCCCGAGCCGGCCGAACCCAAACGCCGACACCGCGTCCAACGCCACCGTCATCACGCCGCGCCCACGCGCCCGCGGCAGCAGCCA
Organism: Sporichthyaceae bacterium; assembly: GCA_013696235.1. Lineage (GTDB taxonomy): Bacteria > Actinomycetota > Actinomycetes > JACCYY01 > JACCYY01 > JACCYY01. The sequence goes on from JACCYY010000309.1 coordinate 305, forward strand.
GTAGCCGACCATCGCGAGCTCGAGACCGGGGTCCATCTCGTGCAGGCCCACGTGGCCGAGCACGGTCCTGGTGGCTGCAGCGGTGATCGCCCAGGACGCGCCGGTGCCGTCGTCCCACGACCTCGACCGCGAGGTGACGAAGCGTTCGGCGTCCGCGGCGGTGTCGTAGAGGTTGCCGGCGTAGTGGCGGATCGCCGGGTCGGCGAACGCGGAGAGCACCTGGTCGGCGTCGCGGAGCGTCCACGGGCGCAGAGCGAGGTCACCGGCACGCCGCACGCGCTCCTCGGGCGTGGTCGACCTCACCGCAGCTCGCCGGGTAGGAGCGAGCCGATCCAGGCGTCGACGCGCTCGCCCCGGTGCACGAGCCGGCGCCGGCAGGTGCCCTCGACCACGAAGCCCACCGCCTCGGCAATCCGGCGCGACCCGACGTTCCCGACAGCCGCCTGCCACTCGATCCGCTGCAGGCCGAGCACCTCGAGCCCCCACCTGCACACCAGCCGCAGTGCGGCCGTCCCCACGCCGCGCCCGCGTGCCCAGGGCGCGACGTGATAGCCGATCTCAGCGGACTCGTCCGGGGCGAGCCTGAGGTCGACGGCGCCGAGGTAGGCATCGGTGACCGGGTCGGCGATCGCGAAAACCGCACGCGTGTCGTCGGCCCAGCCGCGCTCGGCGAACGCATGGACGAAGTCGCGGGCATGCGGCTCGCCGTACGGCTGCGGGATCGTGGTCCACCGGATCATCTCCGGGTCCTGGCACGCCTCGACGATGGCCTGGAGGTCGTCGTCGCGCAGCGGGCGCAGGACGACGGTCCCGCCATCAAGGCACTCGGGCTGCATGTGCTCAGCCAACCAGCCCGGTCAACCATCGAGCCCGGTCGACGCGGCGCGCGATGACCGTACGATGGTCGGACCGCCTGTTGACAAGGGAGCCATCCACGTGCCCGCACTGTTCGACAAGCTTCTGCGCGCCGGTGAAGGCAAGATCCTTCGCACCCTGACCGGGATCATGAAGCAGGTCAACGTCATCGAGAGCGAGTTCGAGCAGCTCTCCGACGACGAGCTCCGAGCGCTGACCGAGGAGTTCAAGGAGCGCTACGCCAACGGCGAGACGCTCGACGACCTGCTGCCCGAGGCGTTCGCGACCGTCCGGGAGGCGGCCAAGCGCACGCTCGGCCAGCGACACTTCGACGTCCAGATCATGGGCGGGGCGGCGCTGCACAAGGGCTACATCGCAGAGATGAAGACCGGCGAGGGCAAGACGCTGGTCGCCACCCTGCCGGCCTACCTCAACGCGATCGCCGGCAAGGGCGTCCACATCGTCACGGTGAACGACTACCTCGCGGACTACCAGTCCGAGTGGATGGGCCGGGTCCACCGCTTCCTCGGTCTCACCGTCGGCTGCATCCTCGTCGGGCAGACACCCGCCCAGCGTCGCGAGCAGTACGCGTGCGACATCACGTACGGCACGAACAACGAGTTCGGCTTCGACTACCTGCGCGACAACATGGCCTGGAGCGCGGACGACCTGGTCCAGCGCGAGCACAGCTTCGCGATCGTGGACGAGGTCGACTCGATCCTCGTCGACGAGGCCCGGACCCCGCTGATCATCTCCGGCCCGGCCGAGCAGTCGGCCAAGTGGTACGGCGAGTTCGCCCGGCTGGCCGAGCGACTGCGGCGCGAGAGCGACTACGAGGTCGACGAGAAGAAGCGCACCCTCGGCGTGCTGGAGCCCGGCGTCGAGAAGGTCGAGGACTGGCTCGGCATGGACAACCTCTACGAGTCGGCGAACACGCCGCTCGTCGGCTACCTCAACAATGCGCTCAAGGCCAAGGAGCTCTACAAGAAGGACAAGGACTACGTCGTCATCGACGGCGAGGTGCTGATCGTCGACGAGCACACCGGCCGCATGCTCGCCGGCCGCCGCTACAACGACGGCATGCACCAGGCGATCGAGGCGAAGGAAGGCGTCAAGATCAAGGACGAGAACCAGACGCTCGCCACGATCACGCTCCAGAACTTCTTCCGCATGTACGACAAGCTCGCCGGGATGACCGGGACGGCGATGACCGAGGCCGCCGAGTTCGGCCAGATCTACAAGCTCGGCGTCGTGCCGATCCCGACGAACATGCCGATGATCCGCGCGGACCAGTCCGACCTGATCTACAAGACCGAGGACGCGAAGTTCGACGCGGTCATCGACGACATCGCCGAGCGGCACGAGCAGGGCCAGCCGGTCCTGATCGGCACGGTCAGCGTCGAGAAGTCCGAGCACCTGTCGGCCGAGCTCAAGAAGCGCGGCGTCCGGCACGAGGTGCTCAACGCCAAGCAGCACGAGCGCGAGGCGTCGATCATCGCCCGCGCCGGCCACAAGGGCGCCGTCACCGTGGCGACGAACATGGCCGGCCGCGGCACCGACATCATGCTCGGCGGCAACGCGGAGTTCTCCGCGACCGAGGCGCTGCACAAGCAGGGTCTCAACGCAGCGGAGCAGCCCGAGGAGTTCGAGGCGGCGTGGCCCACAGCGCTGGAGACGGCGCAGGCGGCGGTCAAGGCCGAGCACGAGGAGGTCACCGAGCTCGGCGGCCTCTACGTCCTTGGCACCGAGCGGCACGAGTCCCGCCGCATCGACAACCAGCTGCGCGGAAGGTCGGGGCGGCAGGGCGACCCGGGGGAGTCGCGGTTCTACCTCTCGCTCGAGGACGACCTGATGCGGCTGTTCAAGTCCGACTGGGTCGACTGGGTGCTGCAGACCATGAAGATCCCCGACGACGTGCCGATCGAGAACAAGCGGGTCACCGGTGCCATCGCGTCGGCGCAGGCGCAGGTCGAGAGCCAGAACTTCGAGACGCGCAAGAACATCCTCAAGTACGACGACGTGATGAGCCGGCAGCGCGAGGTCGTCTACGGCGAGCGGCGCCGGGTGCTCGAGGGTGCCGACCTGCACGAGCAGATCCGCGGCATGGTCGACGAGACGATCGAGGCGTACGTCGGCGGCGCCACGGAGGGCTTCCCCGAGGAGTGGGACCTGGAGCAGCTGTGGACCGCGTTGCGCACGCTCTACCCGGTCTCGGTCAAGCTCGACGAGCTCGAGGAGGAGTACGGCGGCGTCGACGCTCTGAGCACCGAGCTGCTGAGCGAACTGCTGATCCAGGACGCGCTGGCGGCTCATCACGTCGTCGTACTTGAGGATGTTCTTGCGGCTCTCGAAGTTCTGGCTCTCGACCTGCGCCTGCGCCGAGGCGATCGAGGACGTCACCCGCTTGTTCTCGATCGGCACGTCGTCGGGGATCTTCATCGTCGTGAGGATCCAGTCCACCCAGTCCGACTTGAACAGCCGCATCAGGTCGTCCTCGAGGGACAGGTAGAACCGCGACTCCCCCGGGTCGCCCTGCCGCCCCGACCTTCCGCGCAGCTGGTTGTCGATGCGGCGGGACTCGTGCCGCTCGGTGCCGATGA
>JACCYY010000326.1 GCA_013696235.1 Sporichthyaceae bacterium
AGGCAGCCACGAAGGGCGATCCGACACCCACGGCTGCGGCACCCGCGGCGCCGGTCGTGGCGCCAGCGCCGCCGCGGCAGCAGCCCAAGCGCCAGACCCGGACCCAGCGCAAGACCCCGCCAGCCAAGAAGCCGGCCGGCGGAAAGGGTCAGTCGAACGGGAGTTCCGCGCCCAAGGCCGCCGGCTCTGGTGGGTCGAGCAACGGCGCACCGCCCGGGAAGGGGCGAACATCGGGTGCGGGCGACTCGTCCACCTCAGGTCCCGGCTCGACTGCAGGGGACAGCTCGACTGCAGGGGACGGCTCGACTGCAGGGGACAGCTCGACCTGATCAATGCTCCTGCGGTGCGGCCCGGGAGCCGAGCCACCCGCAGACTCACAAGCCGACATGTCGAGCGGTCGACATGTCGACACAGACCGAGCGGCACCGCACGAACCTCCGGCGGATCGACATCCACCGGACCGTACGGCGCGGACGAAGGAGAGGACGACCGATGAGCGAGTCGAACGAACGGCCGGTGGACGCCGTCTCGGCCGACGACGGCGGGGCAGACGTCGAGGACCGGCGGCTCCTCGCCGACGACGAAATGGTCGCGACTGCTGTGGACGCAGGTGCCGACGTCGATCTCGACGGGGCCGGAGTTGGTGACGACGACGATGCTGACGACGACGATGCTGACGACGACGATGGTCCCGGTGACGTCGCTGGCGACGGCCGAACGCAAGGGATCGGCCGGCTCGAGCGGGAGGGTGACATCGCTGCCGACTACCTGGAGGAGCTCCTCGACATCGCCGACTTCGACGGCGACATCGATCTCGACGTCGAGAACGACCGGGCCATGGTCTCGATCGTGGGAACCGGGCTCGGCAACCTGGTCGGTCAACGCGGGGCCACCCTCGACGCGCTCCAGGAGCTCACCCGGCTGGCGGTGCTGCGGGCGACCGGCGAGCGCAGCCGGCTCATGCTCGACATCGCCGGCACTCGGGCGCGCCGCAAGGAGCAGCTGCACCAGGTGGGCACAGAAGCCGCAGAGCGGGCCCGGTCGGATGGCGAGCCGGTCCGGATGGACCCGATGACGCCGTTCGAGCGCAAGGTCGTGCACGACGCGGTCGCGGCCGCCGGGCTGCGAAGCGAGTCCGACGGCGTCGAGCCGAACCGCCGCGTGGTCGTCTACCCGAGCTGATCGCGGGCGGATCCAGGGCGATGCCCGACCCAGCAGGCGATCCAGACCAGCCGGAGCACCCCGAGCAGCCGGTGCACCCGGTGCACGGTCGACGGCCGCTCTCACTTGCCGCCGTGCTGGGACGGGCCATAGATCGATCTGTCGACGAGCAGATCTCTCGCTATGTCGACATGTTGACGAGTGCGGGGGTCGAACGAGGACTGATCGGCCCACGAGAGGCCGAACGGCTGTGGGAGCGGCACATCCTCAACTGCGTCGTGCTGGAGGAGCTGATCCCGCACGGGGCGGCCGTGGCCGACGTCGGCTCGGGCGCCGGCTTGCCCGGCATCGTGCTGGCTCTGGTCCGACCAGATCTCCGGATCACCCTGCTCGAGCCGCTGCTGCGCCGGGCCACCTTCCTGATCGAGGCGATCGACGTTCTCGGGCTGGGTTCCGCCGTCGAGGTGGTCCGCGCCAGGGCGGAGGACTACCGCCGCTCGAAGTTCGCAGTCGTGACGGCTCGGGCGGTCGCGCCGCTGGATCGGCTCACCGCGCTCGCTCTCCCGCTGCTCGCGAGCGGCGGCAGCCTGCTGGCAGTCAAGGGCCGTCGTGCGCAGGACGAGCTCGAGGAGCACCGGGCCGCGCTCGCCGCGCTGGGCGCGGAGCGGCTCGAGATCGTGACACTGGGCGAAGGCACACTGGCCGAGCCGACCACGGTGGTCGTGATTCGGGCCCGCGTTCGTCGTCGTGTGCACCGCTGAGGCAGCATCAGGCGTTCGGGATCGGTACATGGGCCCGGCGTGGTGGCCCCGGCTGGACGTCCTCGAGAGGCAGGATCGACAAGATGAGCGCCATGAGCAGCCCTGATCCGATGGTCACGTCGATCGAACCAGTCCTCGATCGGCTCACGTCCGCACGAGAAGGTCCGGTCGGTCGGAGCGCAGAGTCCTTGAGCGGACGTGCCACGAGTGACGTCGGGTGGCCTCAGCAGATCGGCTCGACGCGGGCCGGTCGTGGCGACGGTCTGGGCTGGCCGCCGAACGATGGCAGTCGAGCCAACCCGGACCGCGCGGCCGTTCCACGTGAAACCGGGTCGCTCGCCGTTTCACGTGGAACCACCTCCGTCGAACGAGCTCCGGAGAACCCCGGGTCCGAACCACCGACAGTCGTACGTCTGGCGAGTCACGCGCGGCCGCAGGGCGAGGCTGAGCCGGACCACGACGCGGACGCCTACGCCGGGTCCGGCGCACACCGTCGGTTCGCCGTTGCCCCAGGTCGCAACGAAGCGTCCACCATCACGGACCGCGGAGGTCGAGCGCAGAGCGAGAGCCTGCGAGTCGAGCCCGGGGGGACGAGCACCAGCTCACCCCCGGTGCGCGCGATGCCAGCCGTCCGAACCGCAGCCGAGATCGCGTCGCTGCCGACTGCGATCGGCGGCGAGCAGACTGGTGGAGAGCACGAGACGCCACTCGCGGTCGCCGCGGGTATGGCGCTGCGAGCACGCGGCGTCGATCGTTCCCGTTCCCTGCCCCGACCGGCGAGCACCCGGGTCATGGTGGTGGCCAACCAGAAGGGCGGCGTGGGCAAGACGACGACCGCTGTGAACGTCGCGGCCGCGCTCGCCCTCTACGGGGCGCGGGTGCTGCTGATCGACCTCGACCCGCAGGGCAACGCCTCCACCGCTCTCGGGGTCGACCACCAGGCCGGGGTGCCATCGATGTACGAGGTGCTCGTGCGGGGAACGGCGATCGCGGACGTGATCCAGCCGGCAACAGGCTTCGCTAGCCTCTTCTGCGCCCCGGCCACCATCGATCTCTCCGGCGCCGAGGTCGAGCTGGTCGCCTTCGTCGCCCGGGAGCAGCGCCTCCGGCGGGCGATCGAGGAGCACCTCGCCAGGGCCGATCTCCAGGGCGAGCAGCGGTACGACTACGTGCTGATCGACTGCCCGCCCTCACTCGGCCTGCTCACGGTCAACGCTCTCGCGGCCGGCGTCGAGGTCTTCATCCCGATCCAGTGCGAGTACTACGCACTCGAGGGGGTGAGTCAGCTCGTCCGCATCGTCGAGCTGGTCAAGACCCAGCTCAACCCGATCCTCGTGGTCACCACGGTGCTCCTGACCATGTACGACGCCCGGACCCGGCTCTCGTCCCAGGTCGCCGACGAGGTCCGCACCCACTTCGGACCCGCGGTGCTCGCGACAGCTATTCCGCGATCGGTCCGCATCTCGGAGGCGCCGAGCTACTCCCAGACCGTCATGACGTACGACCCGAGCTCGAGCGGTGCGCTCTCCTATCTGGAGGCCGCCCGGGAGATCGCGCACGCGAGCGCCCGGCTCAGCAGCCCGGGCACCCCGAGCTCGGGCCAGAAGGAGACCTCATGACCGACCGACGATTCGGCTTGGGCCGCGGCCTGGGCGCGCTCATCCCGAGCGCACGACCCGCCGACGAGCCGCAGGAGCCGGGGGTAAGCCCGGGCGCCGAGGTGTCCGGCGGTCCCGCGGCCGCCGGTACTGGTGGGTACGACCAGAGCGCCGTCGACGCGGGGGGCGGTCGTGATCCCGCGCAACCGGATCGGCGGGCCCCCGGCGACGCGGACGGTGCGGAGATCGTTGGGCTGATCGACGGTGGTGCCCGGTTCGCCGAGCTCGACCCGACCCAGATCACGACGAACGCGCGGCAGCCGCGGCAGGTCTTCGACGAGGACGCCCACGACGAGCTCGTGCACTCCGTGCGTGAGGTCGGGGTGCTCCAGCCCGTCGTGGTCCGCCCGATCCCTGGCCCGGGCGAGCGCCGGTACGAGCTGGTGATGGGCGAGCGGCGCTGGCGCGCGGCGCAGGCTGCCGGGCTGCCCACGATCCCGGCCATCGTGCGGCACACCGCGGACGACGTGATGCTTCGCGACGCGTTGCTGGAGAACCTGCACCGGGCGCAGCTCAACCCGCTCGAGGAGGCGGCCGCGTACGACCAGCTCCTGCGCGACTTCGGCTGCACCCAGGACGAGCTGGCCGAGCGGATCGGCCGTTCCCGTCCGCAGATCTCGAACACGATCCGGCTGCTCCGGCTGCCGCCGGGCGTCCAGCGCCGGCTCGCCGCCGGGGTCCTCACCGCTGGCCATGCCCGCGCGCTGCTCGGTCTCCCCGACGCCGCGGCGCAGGAGCGGTTGGCCCAACGGATCGTGGCCGAGGGACTCTCGGTGCGAACGGTCGAGGAGGTCGTGGCGGTCGGCGAGACCGCGGGCGGCGGCCACCCGGTGACCAGGTCGCGTCGCCCGGTGGCGCCGGCGCTCGTCGATCTGGCCGAGCGGCTCTCCGGCCGCTACGAGACCCGGGTCAAGGTCGATCTCGGCAGGCGGCGTGGCCGGATCACGGTCGAGTTCGGATCGATCGCCGACCTCGAGCGCATCGTCGCGCTGATGGACCCGATCACCACGCCTGGGGACGCCCCACGGACGGACCCGGAGCGGCGTCCCTCGACCGAGGCACCGTTCACTCCCCGACATCACGGTGCGGCTGAGCTGCCCGGACCCAAGGCGCACGAGGCCGGACACTGGGCGCACGTCCCCGCGTCGGAGGACGCGGTCGACGCCGGCTTCGTCGAGGGGTTAGGCACGGACGAGGACGACCCCCCGAGCGTCGACCCGTCGCCGGCCTGAGACCCGTGGCTGGATTGCGCGGAGAGGGGGGCCGCTTGGGCCATGTCGACAAGTCGAGACGCCGCCAAGTCGCTCAAGCAACCTGTCGAGACCTCGACAACGGCCGCTCACGCGTACGAGCCCGCTCGACCAGCGCCCGGTAGAGATCGCCGGCTGGGAGCCCGGCTGCCTCGGCCGCCTGGGGCAGCAGGCTCGTCTCGGTGAGCCCGGGCGCCACGTTCACCTCGAGGAACCACGGCGTGCCTTCGGCGTCCACGACGAGGTCGGTCCTGGACAGGTCCCGGAGCCCGAGCCCTCGGTGTGCGACGAGCGCGGTCTCCGCCGCCCTGGCAGCCGCCGCACCGCTGATCCGGGCCGGGACGAAGAACCGGGTCGCCCCCGCGGTGTAGCGCGCCGCGTAGTCGTACGAGCCGGAGTCCGGCACGATCTCGACCGCAGCCAGGGCGGTGGGGCCGGACCCGGTGTCGACGACCGAGACCGCGATCTCGACGCCGTCAACGAACTGCTCGACCAGCGCCGTGTCGCCGTACCCGAAGCATCCCCGCATGGCCGCCGGCAGGTCTTCCGGCGTCCGGGCGAGCGCGCAACCGAGCGCCGATCCGCCGCGGGCCGGCTTCACGAAGAGCGGGAGACCGAGCCTGGCCACGAGGGCGTCGAGCACCGCGCCCGCGCCGAGGTCGCGGAACAGCGCATGTGGCAGGGCGGCCGACGCCGGGGTCGCCACTCCCGCACCGGCCACCATCGCCTTGGCGGTCGGCTTGTCGAAGGCCAGGCGGCAGGCTGCGGCGTCGGATCCGACGTAGGGCAGCTCGAGCAGGTCCAGCACGTCGCGCAGCGCGCCGTCCTCGCCGGCGGCGCCGTGGAGGATCGGGAACACCACGTCGGGTCGGTCGGCCTGCAGCGCGGGCAGCAGGCCGGCGTCGACATCGGCCAGGTGGGTCTCGACCCCAGCGGCGCGGAGCGCTTCCACGACCCGACGCCCGGAGCGCAGCGAGACGTCCCGCTCGTGGCTGAGCCCTCCGGCGAGCACGAGCACGGTGCCGGCGTGGCTCACGCCGTGTCCGGGGCCGGTGCCTGCGGTCGCGCCCGCATTGGCCGGCGCACCCGGTCGGGCCCGCCGAACGTCTCCAGCAGGTCGAGCTCACCGGCGATCACGTCGGCGAGGCGCCGGACGCCCTCGCGGATCCGTTCCGGGGTGGGGTAGCAGTACGACAGCCGCAGCGACGAGGCGCCGGACCCGTCGGCGTAGAACGCGGTCCCTGGCACGTACGCGACCCGGGCGGTCACCGCGCGCGGCAGCATCGCCTTGGTGTCGAGGCCAGCGGGCATGGTCGCCCAGACGTAGAACCCGCCGGCCGGACGGGTCCAGACCGCGCCGGGCGGGAACATGTCGTCGAGAGCGGTCAGCAGCGCGTCCCGGCGCTCGCGGTACATCTCCTGGAACGACTTGATCTGCTGCTGCCACGGCTCGGTGGCGAGGTAGGTCGACACCGCGAGCTGGGAGAACGTCGGCGGGCACAGCACCGACGCCTCGGCGGCCAGGACCAGCTTGTCGCGGACGCCGTGCGGCGCGGTGACCCACCCGACCCGGAACCCGGGCGCGAACGTCTTCGAGAAGGAGCCGAGGTAGATCACCCCGTCGTCCAGCGAGCGCAGCGCGGGCGTGGGCTCGGCGTCGAAGCCGAGCAGGCCGTACGGGTTGTCCTCGATCACGATCACGCCGGCGGCCTGGCAGATCTCGAGGACCTCGGCGCGCCGTTCCCGGGCCATCGAGACGCCGGCCGGGTTGTGGAAGTTTGGCACGGTGTAGAGCAGCTTCGGGCGGCGGAGCCCCTGCTCGAGCTGCCCGATCGCGGCCCGGAGGTCGTCCGGGCGGAGTCCGTCGTCGTCCATCGCGACGTGCACGACCTCCGCCTGGTACGAGCGGAAGACCGACAACGCGCCCACGTACGACGGGGCCTCGGCCAGCACGACGTCGCCGGGGTCGCAGAAGATCCTGGTGACCAGGTCGAGGCCCTGCTGGGAGCCGACCGTGATGACGACGTCGTCGGCGTGGGCGCGGATCCCCTCGAGCGCCATCACGTCACAGATCTGCTCACGCAGCGCCGGATCACCCTGGCCGGAGCCGTACTGGAGCGCGACCTGGCCGCGGTCGGCCAGCACCTTGGCGAGTACGTCGCCGACCGCGTCGAGCGGCAGTCCGGCGATGTTCGGCATGCCACCGGCGAGCGACACCACCTCGGGCCGGGACGCCACCGCGAACAGCGCCCGGATCTCCGAGGCCAGCATCCCGCGGGTCCGAGCCGCGTACCTGTCCGCGTACGCGTCGAGCCGCGACCCGCTCGCGGAACGCGCTGCATTCCCGGTCTGGGACGGAACGACTGGCGGCTGGTTACGATCGCTCACGAGAGGCAAGGGTACGTGGCGCAGCGGCCCCGGCCCGCTGCACGAGCGGAGGCCGGCATGGCGCTCGGAGCCCGGCGGTTGGCGCCGCTCACCCGGGACACGCTCGGTGATCTGCCGCCGCGGTGCCGGAGCTGCGTGTTCTGGGAGCTCGACCCAGTCGCCGGCGACCGCGCCCGAGCGCACGGCGACCCGGCGCTCGAGAAGGAGAGTTGGCTCTCGGCCACCTTGCTCGACTGGGGATCGTGCGGCCGGGTCGTCTACGTGGGGTCGGCCGTCGTCGCGTACGCGATCTTCGCCCCACCGGGCCACGTCCCACGGTCGGTGTCGTTCGCGACCAGCCCGGTCACCGCCGACGCGGTGCTCCTGACCAGCCTCTACGTCGTACCGGCCTATCGCGGCACCGGTCTCGGCCGCCTGCTGGTCCAGGCCGTGGCCAAGGACGTGGTGCGGCGCGACATCCAGGCGATCGAGGCGTTCGGCGAGCTGCGACGCGGTCAGGAGGGCTGTCTGATCCCGGCTGACTTCCTGCTCGCGGTCGGCTTCTCGACGGCGCGTCCGCATCCGCGCCACCCGCGACTGCGCCTGGACCTGCGTTCCACCGTGCGCTGGCGCGAGGACGTCGAGGGCGCCTTGGAGCGCCTCCTCGGCGCCATCACCGCGCCCGACGGCGCGCTCCGCCCCGTCTGGCGGGCCACCCCGGACTGATCACCGGGTGCGGCTGGCCGGGTCAGGGGGTGAGCTGGGAGAGGCGGAGGGCGCCGGTCGGGGGGTCCAGCTCGCTCGGCAGGTAGAGCCGCTGCACGGCGACCACGATCGCCTCGGCCACGACGTCGCGGAAGTCGGGGTCGCCGAGGCGGGCGGCGTCGTCGGGATTGGTGACGTAGCCGAGCTCGACCCGGACGGCGGGCATTCGGGTGTAGCGGAGCAGGTCCCAGGTCTTGGCGTGCGTCCGGCAGTCGCGCAGGTCTGTGCGGGCGACGATCTCGCGCTGGACCAGGCCAGCAAAACGCTCGCCGGCGGCGGAGTGCCCGTTCACGAGTGCCCCGAAGTAGTACGTCGCGACGCCGTGGGGCTGCCGGTCCTCGGACCCGTCCACGTGCAGGGAGATCACCACGTCGGCGTTCGTCGAGTTCGCGAACGCCGCTCGCTCGGTCTCGGTGACCCGGCCACCGTCGACACCGCGGGTGAGGTACACCGTGACGCCGGTCGCCGCGAGCCGGCCCTCGACGCGCGCGGCGAGGTCGCTCACCACGGCCGCCTCGGTGAGGTCGTGCGCCACCTTGCCGGGATCATCCCCGCCGTGCCCGGGATCGATCACGACGATCTTGCCCGGCAGGGTCGGACCAGCGGCGTGGATCTGCTCGGACTCCCGGAGGTCTCGGGCCCGCCCGCCGACGACAGTGCGGGCCAGCCGGTCGAGGGACTTGAACGTGCCCGGCCCGCACGTGCCGTCTGCGCGCAGGCCGACGTTGTGCTGGAAATCCCGGACGGCGCGGGCGGTGGGCTCGCCGAACACGCCGTCGATCCGACCGGTGTCGAAACCGAGCTCGACCAGCCGGCGCTGAAGGGCTGCCACGTCGTCGCCGACCATCGGATGGGTGGCGCTGTGGCTCAGGATCCGGTCGCCGAGGCGCCAGCGGGCCTCCTCCAGCGCTCCGTAGGTCTCCGGGCCGACCACGCCGTCGACGGTGAGGCCGCGCTGCTGCTGGAACTCGCGGATCGCGCGGTCGCAGGCCTGGTCGAAGTGCGCGTCGAGATCGGGTACGGAGGTCTCGACCTCACTCTCGAGGAGGTCGAGCCGAGCGAGCTTGCCACGGATCTCGGCTACCGCCGGCCCGGCATCACCAAGGCGGTAGCGCACGGTCGGCTCGGACGTCCGCCCGTCGGCGGGGTCATCGGCGGGCGAGAAGGACATCGCGGCACCTCACGGCGGTGGACGGAGGACGGGGCGTTCAGGTCATCGTAGGAAACCCGTACGCCCCGCGGCGCGCCGGCCGCCCGGTGCTGTGGACGGCGAGCGGCCGATCAGGAGATGTACTCGGCCAGCTCGGACAGCAGCTTGGGCTTCGGCCAGGCACCGACGATCGTCTTCACGACCTGGCCACCCTGGTAGACGTTCATCGTCGGGATCGAGATGACGCGGTAGTCCTGCGCCGTCTTCGGGTTCTCGTCGACGTTGAGCTTCACGACCTGGATCTTGTCGCCGTACTCAGCGGCGATCTCCTCAAGGATCGGGCCGACCTTGCGGCAGGGCCCGCACCACTCGGCCCAGAAGTCCACGAGCACGGGCTTGTCGCTGCCGAGCACGTCCGCGGCGAACGTCGCATCGGTCACGGCCTTGGTGGTGGTGGTCGAAGCCACTTCGATTGCTCCCTCTGGCGCAGGTACGCGATCCGGGCACGTCGCCCGGGCGCTCTCAGGTGAACGCCTACGTACGGCGACCTTATGCCCGCACACCGACAGTTCCCGGGCGGCGCGAGGCTCCCACTGCCGGCAACGGGCCGCCGGCATCCAGCGGGACGGCGAGCGACCGGAGTCAGTTGCTGGTCGTGTCCTGCGGTTCGAGACCGGCGATCTGCGCGGTCTCGCCGTGACCTTCCCGTGCGGCGAGATAGCGCTCGGCGTCCAGCGCCGCCGCGCACCCGGTGCCGGCGGCGGTGACAGCCTGGCGGTAGGTGTGGTCGACCACGTCGCCGCAGGCGAACACGCCGGCCACGTTGGTCTGGGTGGTCGGGTGCGCCACGAGGACGTACCCCGCGCCGTCGAGGTCGACCTGCCCCTTCATCAGCTCGCTCCGCGGGTCGTGCCCGATCGCGACGAACAGCCCGGTCACGTCGAGGGTCGAGCGCTCGCCGGTCAACCGGTTGCGCACGACCAGCCCGGACACGCGGTCGTCCCCCAGGATCTCCTCGATCTCGGTGCTCCAGATGAACTCGATCTTGGGGTCGGCGATGGCCCTTTCCTGCATGACCTTGCTCGCCCGGAGCGTGTCGCGGCGGTGGATGACGTACACCTTGCGGGCGAAGCGGGTCAGGAACGTGGCCTCCTCCATCGCCGAGTCGCCGCCGCCGGCCACCACGATGTCCTGGTCGCGGAAGAAGAACCCGTCACAGGTCGCGCACCAGGACACCCCGTGCCCGGAGAGCTCCTTCTCGCGCGGCAGGCCCAGCTCCTTGTACGCCGAGCCGGTCGCCAGGATCACGGTGTCGGCGGTGAACGAACCGGTCGCGGTCCGGACGGCCTTGGGTGTGGCCGCGAGGTCGACGTCGAGGACGTCGTCGGCCACCAGCTCCGCGCCGAACCGGGCCGCCTGGGCCCGGAGGTTCTCCATCAGGTCGGGGCCGAGCACGCCGTCGGGGAACCCGGGGAAGTTCTCGACCTCGGTGGTGTTCATCAGGGCGCCGCCGGAGGTGACCGAACCCTCGAACACCAGCGGGGCAAGCCGGGCGCGCGCTGCGTAGATCGCGGCGGTGTACCCCGCCGGCCCCGACCCGACGATGATCACCTCGCGGTGGGTGCTCGGCGCGCCGGCGCCAGGACTGCCGGCAGCCGGCTCAGCCACAGTCTCGGTCTCGGTCGCGGGCCGGTCTGTGGTCACGCAGGCTCCAGGTCGTCATCGGCCGGGCGTTCCGTGGGCCCACCGAAGGTGATGGACCCGGGCACTCGACGCGTCAGTGCAAGCGCATCGTAGGCAGCGGGCATTCCGCCGGCACGCCGCCGGTGCCAACCAAGCGAGTCGCGGGTCAGGGTCGTACGGACTTGCGGGCGAGCACGTCGAGATCGCCCGCCTGCCGATCGACCTGACCGGGTTCCGCCTCGAGGCACGTGGCGCCGAGGACCCACACGTCGACCTCGTCGGCCGACCCGGACCGGCCGGTCACCTCGGGCAGCACCACGACCACTGCCGGCACGCCGTCGTAGGTCCCGACGTCGACCGCCAGCGGGTCGGCTGCCGTGTCGGCCCGGCGCTGGGTCGCGGCGACGCAGACCGGCGCCCGGGCGACCATGTCGCCCACCTCGCCGTTCGGACCGAGCACGGTGGCGGGCTCGTCCCCGACGCCGTCCCTGCTAGATTCCGGCACCGCAAGCAGCTGCGCCACGTCCTCGTCGAGCGTCGCCTCGCCGTACGCGGTGTCGGCCGCGGTCACCGCTGGTCCCTCGTCAGCACCGCCAGCACCGGTGTCGAGGCTCTCGGCCTCGCTGCCTGAGGTCGCGGCGGTCGGCTCGTCGCTCCCGCTGTCGAGCACGCTCGTGACCACGACATAGCCGCCGCCGAGCACCGCTGCAGCTCCGAGCAGGCCGGCGCCGAGTCGGGCCCCGAGCCCGCGACGGAAGGCATTCCAGGCTGGACGTGACCCGGCGGCGGCCGTGGAGCGAGCGTCGTCAGCGGCACCGGCCCGCGCGATCTGCTCGCGCTCGATCGCCGCGACGACCCGCGCGGTGACCTCGGCTGGCATGGGGGGTGCGGGGCTGCCGGCCAGGAGCTCGGGCAGCCCGACCAGGACGTCGTACGTCGCGCGGCAGGTCGTGCAGGTCGGCAGGTGCTCCCGGGCAGCAGTCGCGTCGGCCGGTTCCAGCAGGTCGGCGGCGAGGTCGGCGAGCCGATCGGTCGACGGGTGCACGTCGTCGATGCTCATGGCCGCCCACCTCCTTCGGCTGCGTGGGACCGTCCTTCGGGCCCGGAAGGGCTCCCTGGTGCGACGTCAGGCGCGCCGCCCGGGTTCCGTACGTCGGCGACGGGTTCGGTGCCAGAACGCGCCCCGGGCCGCGAGACGACGCGCGGAGCCGGTCCGACGCTCACGTCCTCGCCGCGCAGGTGCGCGACGAGCGGCAGCAACCTGGCCCGACCACGGGCGCAGCGGCTCTTGATCGTGCCGGGCGCGACGCCCAGCATGGCTGCGGTCTCGTCGACGGTGTAGCCCTCCATGTCGACGAGCACGAGCGATGCGCGCTGCTCGTACGGGAGCGTGGCCAGGGCCGCGGTGACGTCGAGCGCCCGTTGGTGCAGCGCGATGTCGTCCCGCTGCGCGCCCAGGCGGTCGGAGTGGTCGCCCTCGGGCAGCGGGTCGGCCGCGCGGATCGCCTCGCGCCGGACCCGGTCGAGGCACGCGTTCACCACCACGCGGTGCAGCCAGGTCGTGACCGCCGCCTCGCCCCGGTAGCTCGCTGCGCGTCGGAACGCCGACACCATCGCGTCCTGCAGGGCGTCCGCGGCGTCGTCGGGGTTGCCCAGCGTGCGGAGTGCGACCGCCCACAGCCGGTCACGGTGCCGACGGAACAGCTCGCCGAAGGCATCCGCGTCACCCTCGACGTGCCGGGCCATCAGCTCACGATCGGTGAGCACGGCGTGCGAACGACGATCCGGGGCGCCGGCGATGTCCGCTCCGCCGGCGGCCTCGCTCGACGTGCTGCCGATGGTCATGTGCCGGTGGTCATGGGCCGCTGAGGACAGCCTCGGCGATACCGGCCTTGAGCGAGTCCTCGAACGGCGGCAGCTCGGTGAACCACACGAGCACGTACCGCGTCGTGACCGGGGCGTCGAACGTCTCGGTGAGCTCCTGGTCCGGCGCGTCCAACGTGCTCACGACCGTCCAGTCGTCGATCGACCCCGGGACCTCGGCCGCGCCCGGCGCCGCGCGGAGCTCGAGCACGCCCCCGGAGCTCAGCAGCGAGAGCTCCACCTCGCTGACCACCGTCTCCGTGCCGAGGTCGAGGACCAGCCCGACGCCCTGCTTGCCCTGGTCGGCCATCGGGTCGAGGTAGTTCACCGTCGTCCAGGCGGTCCCGGGGTCGCCGTCGATGGCGTTGCCGGCAAGCTCCTCGTTCTCCTCGCCGTTGCCTCCGGTGGACTCGAGGTCATACGAGGTGGCCCCGGTGATCTCCAGCGCAGCGCCGGCGGACGTCGAGGGCGACGCCGAGCCGGTCGTCGACGGCGTGGTCGCACCGCCGTTCCCATCGCCGTCCCCCTCGTCCCCGCCGCCGAACGCCTGGGTGGCGAGCTGGTAGCCGAGCAGGAGCGCACCGGCGAGCAGCACGACCGCAACCAGCCCGCCGAGCCAGGTGCGCCCGCTCCGTCGCTCCTCCGGCGTGGCGACCGGCGCTGGCGGGGTGTCCGGACGTCGCCAGGTCGCGGTGGACTCGACCGACGCGGTCGTGGAGGGCGCGGGCGGTGCCGCAGCCGGAACCGCCACCGAGCGGCGGCGGGTGGGCCGGCCCGCGACGTAGTCCAGCGCCTCCTCGATCTCAGCCGGTGTGTGCAGCGGGGGCCGACCGGCGCGTGGCGGGTCACCGAGGATGCGGTCGCAGATCTCGTCCAGGGGTCCGGGCACGCCGGCGAGCACCTGCCGGGGCGAGCACAGCCGGCCGTCCTGGGTGGGTGCGGCGGACAGGCCGTGATGCGGGCCGTCGGGCCAGCGCGCGGTGAGGCAGGCGTAGAGCACCCGGCCGATGCCTTCGGCATCCGCCCGGGCGACGTCGTCAGCACTCGTGCTCCGCAGCACCCGGTCGACGGCGAGGTCGACGACCTTCACCTGGCCGTTGTCGGCGAGCACGACCGTGTCGGGCTCGAGCCGCAGGTGCGCGAGGCCGGCGCGGTGCGCGCTCGCCATCGCGGTGGCGAGCTCACGAGCGACGTACACGGCGTCGTCGGTGTCGAACGGACCGTCGCCGAGGGCGGCGGTGAGGTTGCGGCCGGACACCCACTCGCGGACCACGTACGCATACGCCCCGGTCTCGCCCGGCTCGGTGGTGACGTCGAGCATCCGGAGGAAGTGCGGGTCGGTGAGCCCGGCCGCGGCCCGGGCCGCGTGGGCCAGGTCGTCCACCCGAGCGTCGTCCACCGGCAGGAGGTGCAGGGCGACCGGGCGGCTGAGGACCTCGTCGACCCCGCGCCATGTCGTCGCGCCGCTGGACCGCGCCAGGAGCTCCTCGAGCCGATAGCGCCCGGCCAGCAGCGTGCCGGGTTCAGCGGCTTGGCTGCGCCCCTGTTCCCTGGGGCCACTCTCCCCGGGCACGATCCCCCTCGCTGGTTCCGCGCTCCGGTCCGCCGGGTCGGCGAACGGTCCGACCGCGAGGTGCCCGCGGGCGTCGGTGAACACCGGGATCACGCCGGTCCCGAAGTCGGCCGCGGTGTGCTCCGCCGTGCTGTCCGTGTACGACGACGAGTGCGCGTCCTCCGCCGGACCTTCCGTACCGGCTGGCTCCGGGTCGGCGTCCGTGGACGATCGCGTGCTGGTCGGGTCGACGGTGGCGGTCCCCACGGTCGGGGCGCTCGGTCCGGCGGTGCCCCCGGTGGGCTCCGTGTGGTTCATCGTAGGAGGTATGGGTTCGCTCGCGCTCCGGTGGCCGACGACCGTGGTGGTCGCCCGGCGGCGACGCACCCGGCGCATGACGAGGTCGATCACCTGGGCGATCTCGTGCAACCGGAACAGCCGGGCGGTCGCGAGATAGGTCACCAGCGCGAGGCCTCCGCCGAGCCCGACCGCGGCGACCGCCTGCAGCCGGCTGCCGGGTGCGCCGATGAACGCGTTGGCCAGACCCAGGCCGATCAGCGCGGCGAGCGCCGCCGGCGCGGTGGCCACGGCGGCCCGGAGGAGGAACCAGGCGAGCTCGATGCGGTGCAACCCACCGAGGCGCCGGGCCAGCGCGGCGGTCGAGACGAGTGCCCCGACCCCGTAGGCGATGCTGAACGACGCGGCCAGGCCGGCCGAGCCGACGACCGGCAGGACGAACGTGAGCCCGAGCGCGATGCCGATGTTCGTCCCGGCCACCGCGCACTGGACGAGGAACGGCGTCTTGGTGTCCTCGAGCGCGTAGAAGCCGCGCAGCGTGAGGAAGTGGACGGTGAACGCGATCAGCCCCGGGACGAAGAGCATGAGGGTGTAGCCGAGCACATCGGTGTCACCGGCGCCGGCTCCCCAGCCGAACAGCACCCGGGCCAGCGGCAGGGCGAGCACCAGGAGGACGACGCCGGCGAGCACCACCCCGGCCACCGCGAGGCGCATCGTCGACACCAGGTCTCGTCTCAGCGCAACCAGCTGCCGGTCGGCGGCCAACCTGGACAGGCGGGGCAGCGCGGCCGTGGCCAGGGACACCGTGAGCAGGGCGTGCGGGACCATGATCACGAGGAACGCGCTCTGGTAGACCGTCGCGCCGAGCCCGACCTGGTCGCCGTCGACAGCGACCTGCGCCGAGCCGGCGACCGCGATCCGGGTGACGACGAGGTACGCGAGCTGGTTCACCACGACGAACAGCACGGTCCAGATCGCGAGCCGCCCGGTGTGGCCGAGTCCGGTGCCCTTGAAGTCGAATCGCGGCGCAAAGCGGAACCCAGCCCGTCGCAACGTCGGCACGAGCACGGCGGCCTGCACCGCGACGCCGAGCGTCGACCCCAGCCCGAGCAGCAGCTCCTCGCCGTTGCTGTAGCCGCCGGCGCCGGTGGCCGGGCCGAACACGACCAGGTAGATCGCGAGCGTCGCGCAGGCGATGACGTTGTTCGCGATCGGGGCGAACATCATCGGCCCGAACTTGCCCCGGGCGTTGAGCACCTGACCGGCCAGGACGTACAGGCCGTAGAACACCACCTGGGGCAGGCACAGCCGGGCGAACGCCTCGAGCGACTGCCGCTGCTCGACGAGCGCCGGGGTGTAGATCTCGCCGGGTGCGTACAGGTGGATCAGCCAGGGTGCGGCCAGCACCAGTGCGACGCTGACGACGATCAAGCCGCCGCCGACCAGGGTGAAGACGCGGTTGGCGTACGCCTGCCCGCCATCGGCGTCGTCGCGCATGGTCCGGACGAGCTGCGGGACGAGGACGGCGTTGAGGACTCCGCCGGCGACCAGGATGTAGATCGCGTTCGGGATCGTGTTCGCGACCGTGAAGAGGTCGGCGTGCAGCTGGAGGCCGATCGCGGAGACGAGCAGGATCGACCGGAGGTAGCCGGTCGCGCGGGACAGCAGCGTGCCGAGCGACATCACCGCGCTGGACCGGACCATCGACGGGTCGGCCGCGCCCGGGTCGGGCTCAGCGGAGGGCAGAGGTGCTGGCGCCGCTGGCGCGGGTCCGCGGTCGCCGTGGGAGACGTCGGCAACCGGCGCCGCCCGGTCCCACTGGTGCCGCCAGTCGGTCACGGCTCCACCGCCTGGGCTGCGGCCGGGACGTCGGCTGGGCGCCGGGCCGCGCGGACCCGGCCGGTGAGGCGCCGTGCCGACCCGATCACGAGCAGCCCGCCGGCGACCCCCATCACGATCCAGGCGACGGTGTCGTAGTCGGTCGCCCGGATCGTGAGCGTGGACGCCGGTCCGAACCGCGCGCCGGTCGCCGTGGCGAGCTGGGCGTCGACGACGTACTGGCCGTTCGCGTTCGCCTCGGCAGAGACGTCGACAGTCGTCCGTGCGCCCGCGGGCACCTCGATCGCGGTCGTCGGCGGGACGCGGAGCCGGGCCGGCGTCCGTGAGGAAAGGGTGAGCTGCACGGTGACGGGTTCGGCGAGGTCGTTCACCACCGTGATCGGGAACCGCCCGGTCTGGCTCGAGAGCGTGATGCCGCCACCGTCGATGATCTGGATCCGGCCGAGCTCAGCGTCGATCGTCGCGGCTGCCTCGGCCACCATGGCCGCGGCCCGCGCTGGCTCGGCACGCCAGGCCGCGGATGCCGATCGCAGGCGGGCGGCGGTCGTCGGCTCGAGGCCGGCCGGGTCGAGGTCCGCCGGTTCGCCCGCGCCGGACGCCGCAGCCGGCGAGCGCAGGGCGGCTCGCAGCCCCACCTTCTGCTGCAGGCTGATCACCTGGGTCAGGTACGCCGCCGGCAGCTCGCCGGCTACCGCGGCGTCGGGGTAGACCAGCTCGCCGTCGACCATCGGGCTGGCGATCGCGGCGTCCAGCGGGACCGGCTGCATCCACGGCACATCCTGGTCGAGCGTGGCCAGCACGGCGGCCGGCGAGATCGTCGAGGTCTCGTCGCCGGAAACCACCAGCACCGTCTGTCCGCCCGGACCGGGTTCCGTCGGCGCAAACATGGCGGCGAGCAGCGTGTGCGCGAGCAGCAGCTGCCGGGCGCCGAGCTCGGCCTCGACTCGAGACGCGGTCGGGGGCTCGAGGCCGCTGCTGGTTCCTGCCGCCGCCGGCGTCGACGCGAACACGCCCCGGAGGAGGTCGTCGGCGAGGACCGCGGTGAGCGGGGCGCTCCCGACGTCGAGGCGCGCCGCCGCCGCCGCTGCCCCGATGCGCACCCCGACCGCGTCCAGCAGCAGCGTGGTCACCCCCGCCGCGGACAGCCGCTCCGCGGTCGGGAGGTCGACCAGACCACCGGGGGGCCGGAGCAGGTCACGCGGATCGTCGGCACCGTCGAGCCCGAGCGTCTCCGCGGCCTCCGTCGCGGCATCGAGCGCGGTGACCGCGTCTGCACCGAGGCCGGCTCGGCCGAGCGCGACCGCGTCGACATCGGCGTACGGCGCCAGTGTCACGTGGCCCGTGCCGGCCAGCCGGCGGACCTCCTCGAGCCACGCCTCCGCTGCCTCGTCACGGGTGCCCGGGCGCGCCGACGCGGGGTCGGCGAGGTCCCGCCGTACGTCGTAGCCGCCGGCGAGGTCGGCGGCGGCCTCGACCACCGCCGGGTCGACGAGCCAAGTGATCGGCGCATCAGGGGCGGTGCCCAGCAGCGCGGCGAGCCGCCCGCCCGGTGCCATGGCCGTCCCGAGGTCGTCGGTGAGGTACGTGCCGTCGGCCGCCCGGTCGACCGGCGCGGTCACCGGCCATGCCACCGCCACCCCGACTGCCGGTGTGCTGGTGCCGCTCGGCAGCCAGGGCAGCGCTGTCATCGCACGGCCCACGACGCCGCGACTGCCGTCCGCGTCGGTGGCGAGCACCTCGACCCCGGCCGCGTAGACGCCGGGCTCGGACAGCCCCAGGTCCCCCGCCGCGACGTCGAGGCGGAACGGCACGCTCGCGCCGGGTGCCAGCGCATCGGCGGCAAGGACGAACACCCCTTGGCGGGCTCCGGGGCGGAAACCCGGGTCGGCGATGCGAGCCAAGTCGGCGCGGTCGAGGACCGGCACGCGGGAGAGCCGCAGGTAGGCGTTGAGCACCGTGAGCGGCCGGTCCGAACGATTCGTCAGCATGCCCTCGAACGTGACGATCGGCGCCGCAGCGGCATCGATCGGCCCGAGGGCGGTGAGCTCCAGCAGCACCGGCTCGGCCTCGACCTCGGCGTCGCTCGGCGTGGTCGGCACGGGGGTCGCGGCGACCGGAACGGTCGGGACCGAGTTCGCCGGGCCCGACGGCGCGGCCACCGCGGGCACGCCGAGGGAGAGCGCGAGCGCCGCCAGCGCGGAGGTGCCCGACCAGACCGCCCGACGCCAGGCCGGGCTGACCGGTCGCGGGCGCAAGGTCGACCGGCACCCCCCGGTCGACCGGTTCACTCGTGCCCGTCGAGCAGGCCCGGCACCTGCTCGACCAGACGCCGCTCGTCGTCGTACGAGAGCCGCGACGCCACCTCGTCGAGCGGCACCCAGGCCACCTCGTCCACCTCGATGTCGTCGGCGGAGAGCTCGCCGCCGACGGCAGACATCAGGTAGTGGTGCACGGTCTTGTGCACCCGGCGATCTGGCGCGGTGAACCAGTAGTCGACGGTGCCGAGCTCGGCGACGATGCGGCCGCTGATCCCGGTCTCCTCGGCGACTTCCCGGACCGCGGTGTCCGCGACGGTCTCCCCGTCCTCGATATGGCCCTTGGGGAGCAGCCAACGCAGGATGCCGCGCCGGTCACGGCGACCGATCAGTACGCCCTGTACGACGCCGCCGCGTGTGGTGTAGACCAGCCCGCCGGCAGAGGTCTCGTTCACCAGCGGACGGGCGGCCCGTCGACCGGAGGACGAGGCGCCACCTCCCGCCGGTTCCCGTCGAGCCATTCGCCGATGGTAACCGTGGTGACCCGGCCGCGACCGGGCGACGACGCGGGCGCTGGACAGCGAAACGATGGGCAGGCGATGGTCGGCGCGGGATCTCAGGTCGGCGTCAGGTCGTAGCCTTGCCGGTCGTGCCGACTCCTCCCGCTGATGCGTTCGACCCTCGACGGCGCGCGGTCGCGAGGGTGCGCTCGACGCTGTCCGCGGCCCAGCGGCGGGACCTCACGACCCTGGTCGCCGCTCACCCGGTCCTGGCCGACGTGGGCCGGCGGTTCGCCGAGGCCGGCGAGGAGCTCGCCCTGGTCGGTGGCCCGGTCCGCGACGCCCTGCTCGGACGCGCACGCCCCAACGACCTCGACCTCACCACGAGCGCGCGGCCGGAACGCACGCTCGAGATCGTCAGCGGCTGGGCAGACGCCACCTGGGAGATCGGGATCGCGTACGGCACGATCGGGCTGCGCAAGGGCGACGACCACCTCGAGATCACGACGTACCGGTCAGACGTGTACGCCGCGAGCTCGCGCAAGCCCGCCGTCGCGTTCGGCGACTCGCTCGTCGGGGACCTGCGCCGGCGTGACTTCACCGTCAACGCGATGGCGGTCCAGCTCCCGGGCCTCGACTTCGTCGACCCCACCGAGGGGCTCGACGACCTCGCCGACCAGGTGATCACCACACCTGGCGCGCCCGAGGACTCGTTCAGCGACGACCCGCTGCGGATGCTGCGCGCCGCTCGGTTCGCCGCACAGCTCGGGTTCGAGGTCGATCCGGCGACGATCTCCGCGATCCGGTCGATGACCGGTCGTCTCGCGATCATCTCGGCAGAACGCGTCCGGGACGAGATGATCAAGCTCTTGGTCGTGCCTGAGCCTCGACGCGGTCTCTCGCTGCTGGTCGACACCGGCCTGGCCGAGCTCGTCCTCCCGGAGCTGCCTCGGCTGCAGCTCGAGATCGACGAGCACCACCATCACAAGGACGTGTACGAGCACACGCTCACGGTCCTCGAGCAGGCCATCGCGCTCGAGCAGGCGGACCGATCGGAGTCCCAGGCCGAACCCGAGCCCGACTTCGTGCTGAGGTTCGCCGCCCTCATGCATGACGTGGGGAAGCCGAAGACCCGTCGCCACGAGCCCGACGGCGGGGTCTCCTTCCACCACCACGAGGTCATCGGGGCAAAGCTCACCAGGGCTCGGATGAAGACCCTGCGGTTCCCCAAGGACGTCACTGACGCCGTGTGCCTGCTCGTGGAGCTGCACCTCCGCTTCCACGGGTACGCCGACGGCGAGTGGAGCGACGCCGCAGTGCGACGCTACGTCCGCGACGCCGGGGACCAGCTCGATCGTCTGCACAAGCTGACCCGAGCCGACTGCACGACCCGGAACACCCGCAAGGCCGACCGGCTCCGGCGGGCCTACGACGACCTCGAGCTCCGGATCGCGGCGCTGCGCGAGCAGGAGGAGCTCGGCGCCATGCGACCAGACCTCGACGGCAACGCGATCATCGAGCTGCTCGGCGTAGGCCCCGGCCCGGTCGTCGGGCAGGCGTACCGGTATCTCCTCGAGCTGCGCGTCGAGCACGGACCGCTCGGCCCGGAGCGAGCCCGCGAGGCGCTCCTCGCCTGGTGGTCCGAGCAGCCCGGACCGGGCCCGCGAGCGGCTGGATCAGGCCGGCGCTGAGGCCATCCGGGAAGCTAACCGGAGGAGCAGCCACGAGACGTCACGGGTCTTGGGGTGATCTCGCGGACACCCGGTGGTAGGCGACGGCGACTGCCGCGTACGACGCCGCGACCGCGCCGAGCAGCGCGTACGACCTCCCGTCCGGTGGCAGTGCCAGCGCCGCGATCGCTGCGGCCGCCACGAACGCGGCGTTGAAGA
>JACCYY010000252.1 GCA_013696235.1 Sporichthyaceae bacterium
CGGCCGCCGTGTCGTACGAGCACCTGCTCAAGACGTTCTGGGAGAACCACGACCCGACGCAGGGCTTCCGCCAGGGGAACGACCGCGGCACCCAGTACCGGTCCGCCGTCTACCCCACCACGTCCGAGCAGCTGGCCGCCGCGGAGTCGAGCAAGGCCGACTACGACGCGACGCTGCGCCAGGTCGGGTACGCCGCGATCACGACCGAGATCCTGCCGGCGGAGGAGTTCTACTTCGCCGAGGACTATCACCAGCAGTACCTCTACAAGAACCCGAGCGGCTACTGCGGGATCGGCGGCACCGGCGTCGCCTGCCAGATCGGTACCGGGGCCCAGGCCTAGGCGCGCCTGAGCACCGACGATCGGAGCCGGGCGACGTGGTCCTCGAGGAGCTCGACGAAGACGTCGGAGGCTGCCAGCTCCGGGTCGAACACCTCGCCGATGCTGAGCATCCGTTGGACGAGCCCGGTTGGTGGCCCGCTTGATGCGGCGGCCCGAAGGAGGTCGGCGAACGGATCCTCCAGCGGCAGCGGACGACCACTGACGTCAACCCCTTGCTCGACGAAGATCATCCAAGCGGCGACGGCCAGCGCGGCCCAGCGCGGCTCCGCTCCACCGTTCAGCCGGTCGCGGACGATGCCGAGCAGTCGTGCCGGAAGTTTCTGGGATCCGTCCATCGCGACCTGCACCGTGCGGTGCTGCAGCGCCGGGTTCGCGAACCGGCGCAGCACCGACGCCCGGTACTCGTCGAGGTCGAGGCCCGGCGGCGTGCACAGGGTGGGTGCGGCGTCCTCGACCATGAGCCGCTCGGCCGCGTGCGCGAGCGCAGGGTCCCGAACGGCTGAGGCGATGGTGGCGTACCCGGCCAGCGCACCGGTGTAGGCCAGGAGCGAGTGGGTGGCATTGAGCATCCGGAGCTTGACCATCTCGTACGGCGCTACTTCCGAGGCGAGTATGGCCCCGGCTTTCTCCCAGGCCGGTCGATCGTGGGCGAAGTCGTCCTCGATGACCCACTGCCGGAACGGTTCGGCCACGACGACGCCCTCGTCGCGAAGACCCAGGAGCGCTGTGGCCTCCGCTCTGTCCCGGTCCGTGGTCGCTGGCACGATCCGGTCCACCACCGTCGACGGGAATCTCGCCGATTGCTCGATCCACGCCCACAACGGTTCGCCCTCGGCTGACGGCAGGGCCGCGCAGAAGTCGCGGACCAGTCCCCGCAGCGTCGCCCCGTTGCCGCTCAGGTTGTCGCAGGACAGCACGCTCAACGGGGCGGACGTGGTGGCGCGCCTGTGCTGGAGGCCGCGGACGACCTGTCCGACCGCGGTGGCGGGAGGTCCTCCGGCGAGGTCGGACTGGACCGACCAGTCGCGCAGGTCGAGGTGCCCGTCCGGTCCACGGCGGTAGCCCTTCTCGGTCACCGTGAGGCTGAGCACTCCAGTGGAGGGGTCGGCGATCCGGTCCCGCACCGCGTCCGGCTGCTCGGCGGCGTACAGCACCTCCCGTACCGATCCGACCACCCGTGCCCGGGCCGTCGAGTCGTCCCGGACGAGCACCGTGTACAGCCCGTCCTGCGGCTGCAGCTGGTCGAGGACGGATCGCGAGCGCTGGGTGACGCCGCACACCCCCCATCGCCCGGACGAGGTCGCAGCCATCGCGTCCTCGGTGAAGATCGCCTGGTGCGCGCGGTGGAACGCCCCCAGCCCGAGGTGCACGATGCCCACCTGCTCGGGCAGCTGCTCCGGGACCTGCACGCGGCCGCCGGCCCGGAGCCCGGCCAGACGGTCGGCGCCAAGTCGCGGCCTCACTCGATGTCCACCCGCGGCCGTTCGTGCGCGGCCCGATGGGTCAGGATCTGCTCGGCCGACGCGACGAACCCCGTTCCGCCGCGGCCTTGCACGGACAGCGCGGCCGCTGCGACCCCCCATCGAACCGCTTCGACGACATCGTCGCCGAGGGCCAGCCGGGCAGCGACGGTCCCCGCGAACGAGTCACCGGCGCCGGTCTGGTCCACGACCTCGGCAGCCGGGAG
The DNA here is from genome assembly GCA_013696235.1 of Sporichthyaceae bacterium. Classification (GTDB taxonomy): domain Bacteria; phylum Actinomycetota; class Actinomycetes; order JACCYY01; family JACCYY01; genus JACCYY01. The sequence continues at coordinate 2,029 of JACCYY010000252.1, forward strand.
GGCGGGCACCTCGACCGTGCCGTCACCATCGGCGACGACGACCCCACGCTCACCGCAGGTGACGGTTGCCGCGCGGGCGCCGAGACCGAGCACGGCGCGCGCGGCCGCACCAGGGCCGCCGTCGGGATCGGTGCCGAGAAGCAGTCTCGTCTCGTCCGGCCACGACGGGGTCACCAACGATGCGAGAGGGGCGAGCTTCCGGAGCACGGCCGACGCATCTGCGGCAGTCGTCAGACGCAGCCGAAGGTTCGGGTCGTACACGAAGAATCTCGCCAAGCGTGCCGCCTGCTCGACCGCGGCTCCCGCGGTCGATGACACGGCGTGACCGACACCGCTGGCCAGGACGACAGCGGCTGACCTCAGCAGCTCAGGATCGAGGTCCTCGGGGCACAGCCCAGAGCCGACGCTCCCCCGTCGGGCGTAGAGGAACTGGCGCTCTCCGAGTGGGTCGGCGTGCGTGAGGTACAGGCCGTGCTGGCCCGGTGCGCGCACCACGTACGAGCAGTCGACCCCGAGCTCGACGGCGCGCCGGAGGAGAGCGTCGCCGAGCTCGTCGTCCGGGACTCGGGCCAGCAGCATCGTCTCGGCACCGGCCGCCGCGGCCGCTGCGGCTGCGTTCAGAGCGTCACCGGAGAAGTCGAGGCGAAGGAACACCCCACGCTCGAGCGGCTCCTCGGTGGACAGCTCGACGAGTACCTCGCCGAGGACGACGACACCGCCACGCTGACCGGTCACCACGAGTGCATGGTGCCGTCCTCCAGGCGGTTCACGGGAAGGTAGGCGGGCGCGTACGGGAACTCAGCGGCCGCCTTCTCGTCGATGTCGACCCCCAGTCCGGGCTCCTCGCCCGGGTGCAGGTAGCCGTCGGCGTACCGGTAGGCGTGCGGGAAGACGCGGTCGGTGTCGTCGGTATGCCGCATGTACTCCTGCAGACCGAAGTTCGGGATGCTGACATCGAGCTGCAGCGCGGCCGCCATGCACACCGGCGACAGGTCCGTCGCGCCGTGCGAGCCGCTGCGGACGTGGTGCAGCGCGGCTAGGTCGAAGATCCTTCTCAGGTGGGTGATCCCGCCAGCGTGGACGACGGTCGTCCGGATGTAGTCGATCAGCTGCTCGGCGATCAGCTGCTGGCAGTCCCACACGCTGTTGAAGACCTCGCCCACCGCGATCGGGGTGACCGTGTGCTGGCGGATGAGCCGGAACCCCTCCTGCAGCTCAGCCGGGACCGGGTCCTCCATCCAGGTCAGCGCGTACGGCTCCAGGCTCTTGCCCAGGCGGGCCGCCTCGATGGGCGTCAGCCGGTGGTGGACGTCATGCAGCAGACGCAGGTGCGGGCCGAACTCCTCGCGTACCCGCGCGAACACGCCTGGTACGTGGGCTAGATACCGCTCGGTCGACCACTGGGTCTGGCTCGGTAGGGTACCGTCTGCGGGCTCGTAGAACAGCTTGTCGGTGCTGACCCCGTAGGTGGTCGCGAGGCCGGGGACGCCGCACTGGACGCGTACGGCTCGATAGCTCATCCCGACGTAGCGCTCGACCTCCGCGAGGACGTCGTCCACGGTTGCGCCGTTCGCGTGCCCGTACACCGTGACGCCCTCGCGGCTGCGCCCACCGAGCATCTGGTAGACCGGCATCCCGGCCTGCTTGCCCTTGATGTCCCACAGCGCCGTGTCCACCGCCGCGATGGCTGACATCGTCACCGGACCGCGGCGCCAGTACGCGCCCTTGTAGAGGTACTGCCAGGTGTCCTCGATCCGGGCGGCGTCGCGACCGATCAGCAGCGGGACGACGTGGTCGCTCAGGTAGGACGCGACAGCGAGCTCGCGCCCGTTGAGCGTCGCGTCACCGACACCGGTGAAGCCGTCGTCAGTGACGATCTTCAGGGTGACGAAGTTTCGGCCCGGGCAGGTGACGATCACCCTGGCGTCGACGATCTTCATGGCCGGACGGTCCCGCTCGGGATGGCGATGGCGAGAACGTCGGCGACGTGCCGAGCCAGGTCACCGGAGAACAAGTCCCGACCAACCCCGACAGCGGTGGCGCCGGATTCCAGCCAGGTCTCCACCTCGGACAGCCTGATCCCGCCGGTCGGGACGATCACGGCCTCCGGCAGGACCTGCCGAAGGCTGCGCAAGTACGCCGGTCCGCCTACGTGGGCGGGGAACAGCTTGACCGGTCCGCGCGCTACCGCGCTGGCGACCTCGGCTGGGGTGAACGCCCCCTCGAGGAACGGGAGGCCCGCCTCGTCGGTGACCGTACGGACCTCGGGCACCGGCCACGGGCTGACCAGAAAGCTGGCGCCGGCCGCGACCGCCGCCCGGGCGAGCGAGGCCGACGTCACGGTGCCGAGCCCGATGAGCGCCCCCGGATGGCGCTGCCGCAGCTGCGCCAGCGCCCGCGCCCAGTCCGGCGTGGTCGCCGTCAGCTCCACGAGGCGCAGGCCGGCCTCGATCGCGGTCTGCGCCGAGGTCACCGCGGCGTCCGGGTCGTCGGTGCGGAGCACCGGGAGAAGCCGTTGCGCAGCCAGCGCGGTCAGGAACGTCGACACTCAGTCCTCCGGAGCTTCCCTGACCCTGGCGACGAGCTGCGTCGGGTTGACGTAGCGGAGCGCGACGACCAGCAGGACCAGCATGGTCGTCGTGTAGATGACGGCCATCGCATCGACGCCCTGCTGGGCGCGGATCCCGGCGGCCGACATCGCGGTGAACAGCTTGACGACCAGCGTCTGCGACGTCGGACCTGCGGTGAGGAACGTCAGCTCGAACATGCCGACCGTGCGGACGAGGACGATGATCGCCGCGGCCAGGATCCCTGGCACGAGGAGTGGGGCGAGAATCCGGGAGAACAGCGCCCGAGTGCTTGCGCCGCACATCCGCGCCGCCGACTCGATCGTCGGGTTGATCTGCTCGATGAACGGCGTCATCGTCAAGATCACGAACGGTACGGACGGCACCAGGTTGGCGATCACGACGCCGCTGACGCTGCCGGCCAGCCCGTACTTGTACAGCACGGTCGCGAGCGGGATGCCGTAGGTGATCGGTGGCATGAGCACCGGCAGCAGGAACAGGAGCATCAGCAGGCGCTTTCCTGGAAAGGCGCGGCGCGCCAGCACGTACGCCGCCGGCGCTCCGATGAGCACCGAGAGGAGGACCACGAGCAGGGAGACCTGCAGCGTGACCAGGACGACCTGCAGGAGGTTGAAGTCCTCCCATGCCGACCCGTACCAGTCCGTCGTGAAGCCCTCGGGAAGCCACGTGCCGAACCACCGGGTGCCGAAGGAGCTGACCAGAACAGAACCGACGATCCCGGCGAGGTTCACGAAGAAGAAGACGACGGCGCCCCACACCAGCCAGGCCGCCGGGCTGGCGACAAGTCGATGCCGGGGAGCGCCCTGCGCGTGCCGCTCGGACGGCGGCACCGGGCGAGTCGGCGTCTCGAGCAGCCCGGACATCAGCCCTTCCCTCCGGTGGATCCCTTGTAGAGCGTCGACCGCCACAGCAGCACGAGGGCGATCACGCCCAGCTCCACCGCAGCCATCACCATGGCAATCGCCGACGCGAGCGAGAAGTCGAACCGCTCATAGGCGGCCTGGTACGCAGCGATCGAGATCACCCGGGTCTCGCCAGCCGGGTTGCCGACGAGGATCGCCGACGGGAACACGCTGAACGCGAGCACGAACGTCAGGCAGAACGTCGTGGCCAGGCCCGGGGCGAGCAGCGGCAGCGTGATCCTCCGGAACCGCTGCCGCCAGTCCGCACCGAGCGTCGCTGCCGCCCGCTCCAGGGTTGGGTCGATGCCGGACAGGTAGGCAAGAATGAGCAGGAACGCGAACGGGAAACCGGTGATCACCAGCGAGAACAGCACGCCCCAGTAGTTGTTGGTCAGCCTCACCGGGTCGTCGACGAGCCCCGTGCTCAGCAGGATCCGGTTGAACCACCCGGTGGGACCCAGGTAGTTGAGCAGGCCTTGGGCGGTCAGCACGGTGCCGAGCGTGATCGGCACGACCAGCAGCGTGGTGAGCACCCGCTTGCCCCGGAAGCGACCGCGCATGCGGTGCGCGATCGGAACCGCGGCCAGCACGTTGATCAGTGCGGCCGGCAGCGCGAGCCGGAGCGTGTTCCAGACCGTGCCGACCTGGTACGGGTCGGTGAAGAACGCCTGGTAGCTCGCGAGGAAACCGCCCTCGGCGGGCTGGAACGACAGGCCCAGGCCGTAGAGGAACGGGTACAGGAACAGGACGCCGATGAACGCCAGCGCTGGCAGCAGCAGCCAGAGCTGCCGGTCGATCCCACGCTCAGCCAGCCGGTGCCGGACGGCGAGGCGACCGGTCGCCACACCCCCACTCGTCACGAGGCCACCCGGTCGAGCGTCGGGACGGCCAGCTCGCCGACGTCGTCGGTGCTCGGGTAGACGAGCACACGCGACGGGTCGATCGTCAGCGTGACGTCATCCCCGGGCGCGACGCGCCGCGGCGTCCGCACGTGGATCACCTGGCCGGCGCCCGTACGTGCCTCGACGGCGCGCTCCTTGCCCTGGTACTCCACCAGTTCCACCCGGGCGCGGATAGCGTTGCCGCTCGGTGTCGCGTCGACGATCTCGACGTCGTCGGGCCGCAGGGCGACGATCACCTGTCCCTCGCGCACACCGTCGCCGCAGGCCGTGCCGACGAGTTGCATCCCAGCCCCCTCGACGGCCACCCGCCCGCCGCTGACCTCGGTCGCGGTCAGCGTCAGCAGGTTCCGGTAGCCCATGAAGTCCGCGACGTGCCAGTTCTCCGGACGAGCATGCAGCTCCTCCGGCGTGCCGATCTGCTGAACCCGGCCGCTGCGCAGGACCACCAGGCGATCGGCCAGCGACAGCGCCTCCTCCTGGTCGTGGGTGACGTACACCGTGGTGAGTCCGAGTGACTGGTGCAGGCGGCGGATCTCAGTCCGCATCTCGAGTCGCAGCTTGGCGTCCAGATTCGAAAGCGGCTCGTCCATGAGGACCAGGGCGGGCTCGAGCACCACCGCACGGGCGATCGCCACCCGCTGCTGCTGCCCGCCCGAGAGCTGGCCCGGCAGCTTGCCGACGTGCTCCTCGAGCTGGACCAGCCGAATCGCCTCATCGGTCCGCCGGCTCACCTCGGGACGGCTCAGCCGCTGCATCTGCAGACCGAATGCGATGTTTCGGCGTACCGACATGTGCGGGAAGAGGGCGTAGTTCTGGAACACCATCCCGAAGCCGCGCTTCTCCGGGGCCACCGTGTCGATGCGCTTCTCGTCCTGCCAGATGCTGCCGGCCGTGAGGGGCAGCAGGCCGGCGATGCAGTTCAGCGCCGTCGACTTGCCGCACCCGGACGGGCCCAGGAGAGCGATGAACTCCCCCGCTCGGATCGTCAGATCGAGGTCGGTCAGGGCATCCACCCCCCCGAACCGACGGCCCACCCCGTCGAGCCTGAGCTCGTTGAAGGCGCTCACCGCCGCGCTCATTCCTCCAAGACCTTGTCCCCGCCGATCTCCCGGTCCCAGGTGTCGAATGCGGTGACGAGCGCCGCGGCGTCCAGGGGGGTGACCTTCGGGTTGTCCTCGATGAGGGCTGCGTACTCCTCGCGGCCGAACTC
>JACCYY010000257.1 GCA_013696235.1 Sporichthyaceae bacterium
TTGGGCACCACCGAGGTCACCACCGTGCAGTCGGCGTCCTTGGCCAGATGTGCGTCGATGGCGTCCATGTAGTCCATGCGGTAGACGTGGTCGGCACTCAGCACGAGCAGCACCTCGGGATCGAACGCCCGGATCAGGTCGCGCTGCCGAAACAGCACGTCCGCGTTTCCCTCGGCGAACCCGTCCTCGGCCGCACCGGCGCCTTCCTGGGGCGGGAGCAGCCGCAGCCCACCGCGCGTCCGGTCCAGGTCCCAGGGACGCCCGTTGGCCACCTCCTCGTCGAGCGAGCGCGCCTGGTACTGCACCGCGAGCCACACGTCGTCGATGCCGCTGTGGTGCAGGTTCGACAACGGGAAGTCGATCAACCGGTACGAGCCGCCGAACGGCAGCGCCGGTTTCGCCCGCTCGCGCGTGAGCACGTCCATCCGGGAGCCGGCGCCGCCGGCCAGCACGAGCGCCAGCACGCGCATCCGGGCCATCGACTCCCCCTCGTCAGCTTCCGTGAAACGCCATCATCGTGGTCAGGCTGCATCGGACGCGCACGCGGTGTATCCGGTTCTGTGGACTGATTTCACACTCGGTCGATTGTTCGCTACAGTCTGTAATCAGGTGAGGACCGGGGGGGCCTTCCAAAGACTTCCCGCCGCGAGAATGGTGCTCCCCGGTGTCGTCCACCCCACTCCTCTCCGATCTCAGACTTCCCGCTGGCCTCGCCCCGACCCCGGCACTACCCCCGGCCCCGGCGCCAGACCCGACCGCGATCCCGGCCGACGCCGTGGTCGCCCCGGTCGCCGTGCCTTCTGCCTTCGACCGCCACCTGCTGAGCCGCTTCAGCTGGGGTATCACGCCAGCGCTGATCGAGGAGTCCGCCGCTGCCGGTGGCGCCCGAGCGTGGTTCGACCGCCAGCTGGACCCGGCTGCCCTCCCGGCCGCCCCACCGGCTCGGCTCGTCGAATGGTGGCCGCATCTGCAGTGGTCACCGGCCGAGAAGTTCGCCGCTGACCAGGCCGGGGTGCACCTCGGCTACGACCAGGACAACGACTTCTGCCGGTGGACGCTGATGCGTCGGATGACCAGTGCTCAGCAGGTGCAGGAGGTGATGACCGGCGTCTGGGGCAATCTGCTCTACGTCTCTCTGGTGCGGAAGTCGTTTCCGCACCTGCCGGGTTACGACGCCACGATCCGAGCCAACGCACTCGGGACGTACGAGCGGCTGCTCGTCGCCACCGTTCTGCACCCCTGCATGCTCTGCTACCTGGACAACGCGAAGTCGACCCAGAAGGCGCCCAACGAGAACCTCGGGCGGGAGCTCCTCGAGCTGCACACCGTTGGCCGCTCGGCGGGGTACACCGAGGCTGACGTCAAGGACTCGACTCGTATCCTCACCGGCTACCGCGTCGACGTCGGGGCCTCGTGCAAGGCGTGGTATGGCCCGGAGGACCACGCCGTCGGCCAGGTGAACGTCCTGGACTTCCACCACGCCAATGCGTCGCCCGACGGGCGCGAGGTGACGCTCGAATACCTCTCCTACCTCGCCCGTCACGAGGCCACTGCCCAGCGGGTCGCCCGCGCGCTCGCTGTCCGGTTCGTCGCCGACGCCCCGAGGACCGAACTGGTCGACGCGGTCGCCACGGCCTATCTCGACAGCGGGACGGACATCCCCACCACGTTGCGGGCCCTCGTCGACCATGACGACTTCGCTGCGTCGGCAGAGCGCAAGGTACGGACGCCGATCGAGGACTTCGTCAACACGTACCGCACGATGCAGGTCAAGATCTCCCCGCCAAGCGCAGACCCGAGCGGCGCCGCAACGTCCATCCTCGCCGGCTGCACGTCGATGGGACAACGTCCGTTGGGCTGGCCTCGACCGGACGGGTTTCCGGACATCGGCGACGCGTGGTCATCGGCCAGTCGCATGCTCAGCTCGTGGCGCGTGCACAAGAACCTCGCTGGTGCCTACTACCCAAAGGTGGGCATCGAGTACAAGCCGTGGGAGTACTGGCTCGGCCCGCTGCCGGTCCGCTTCGACGATCTCGTGGACCGGCTCTGCCGGTTGCTGCTCGCCAAGACGCGTACGCCGCGCCTGCTCGCCACTGCGGTAGCAGCAATCGACGTGCAGCCCGCGGAGATCGTCGACAGTTCTCACCGCGCCGTCCGACGGATGCCGCTGTTGCTGGATGCCCTGTTCGATACCCCCGACCACATGACGAGGTAAGTGGCGTGACCACGACCAGGCATCCCAATCCTGCGGCCTCATGCTGCGACTTCGACCGCTCGCGTCGGAACTTCCTCCGCAACCTCGGACTGCTCGCCGGGGTCGGCGTGATCACCTCCACGACCGGCGCCTCGTTCATGCAGGCGGCCTTCGCGAGCACTGGTGCTGCGTCGAACGTCCTGCTCGTGCTCAGCTTGCGCGGCGGGGCAGACGGCCTCTCGCTGGTCGTGCCGCACGGCGACATCGCGTACGCCGCCGCCCGACCCAAACTCGCGGTGCCCAGCAGCACGCTGCTCGCGCGGGACGCCATGTTCGGCCTGCACCCGAAGTTCGCGCCGCTCATGCCGATGTGGACGGCCGGCTCGTTCGCCGCTGTGAACGCCGTCGGCCTCGCAGCGCCGAACCGCAGCCACTTCGCCGCCATGGAGGAGATCGAGGACGCCGACCCGGGCTCGGTCGAGCGCCGTGGCTGGCTCAACCGACTGGTCGGGCTCGACCAGGTCGAATCCCCCGTCGAGGCGGCGCAGATCGGTTCGGCGATCGTCCCGACCTCGCTCTACGGCGCGTCGCCGGTGCTGGCCATGGCCGATATCGACGACATGTCGCTCCCTGGGCGCGACAGCCCGACCGGACACGCCCGTCGCGTCGCATCGCTGACCGAGGCATGGGCGGAGGACTCGACCTCGCTTGGTCGCGGCGCTCGTGCGGCGTTGGACATGTCCGATGTCTTCGCCGACGTCGCCGGGCAACCGAGCGAGCCGTTCAACGGGGCGGTCTATCCGGGTGGTGACCTCGGTAAGTCGCTCGGCGATGCGGCTCGACTCGTACGCGCCGACATCGGCGCAGAAGTGATCACCGTCGACGCCGGTGCCTGGGACATGCATGTCGGGGTCGGCGGTGTCGACGCCGGCCTCCTGACGACCGCCGTCGAGGAGCTCGCGCTTGCGCTCAACGCGTTCTTCACCGACCTCGGTTCACTGGGTTCACGGGTGACGGTCGTCACGATCAGCGAGTTCGGACGACGGGTGGCAGAGAACGCGAACAACGGGCTCGACCACGGCTGGGGCAACGTGATGCTGCTCCTCGGCGCAGGTGTGCGGGGCGGGCGCTACCACGGCACCTGGCCCGGGCTCGGTGACGGCAAGCTTGTCGACGGCGATCT
>JACCYY010000379.1 GCA_013696235.1 Sporichthyaceae bacterium
CCCGCAGTCCCCGATCCGGTGCCAACCGCCCCGACCATGTCAACGCCCGGCTTGACGTGCCCCCACCGATCCGCTGCCTATACGCCTACAGCCCCGCCGATCGACCGGACTGCCAGCTCATCGCGACGGTCGCCTACGGCACAATAAGCCTGTGCACGCCATGCAATGAGCGGCGCAGCACCCTAGGCAAAGGCCACGCCGGTCGGCAGTTGCCCGTTCGCGAACCTGACCCCCTCGATCTATTCGCCGACGCCTACACCCAGGTCGTGACCGCCACCGAACAACTGAACTCAGCGGTCATCCGCACCCGACAACACCATGCAACCTGGACCGCCACAGCGACCGTACTAGGCATCACCAGACAAGCAGCCCAACAACGCTTCACCCGGCGTTGACATCCATAGGAGCATCGACCATCAAACGGTCGCCAGTACGTATGGGGCGCCTCGAGGACGGGCTGCTCGCCTAATCCGAAAATGGATGGTGAGTGGGCAGGCCGAAGGCGTCCGGCGTAGCCGGGCATGTCTGCGGCAGCGAGGGTCAGGCGGCGGGTTGAAGGGTGACTTGATAGCCCAAGGCTTGGAGCTGGCGGACGTGGGATCGGATGGCGCGTTGGGTGCCGCGGCGCTGGTCGTAGTGGTCGGGCCCGAGATCGATGAAGTCGGCGGCCGGGTCGTTCAGCAGATGCCAGGTGATGACCAGAATTGATCGTCCGACAGCGACGATGGCTTTCTTCTTCCCGCGTCGGCGGGCGATCCGCCGGTAGCGTTCGCCCAGGAACGTGTCGGTTCTTGACGCTCCGACTGCTGCCTCCCCCAGCACCCGGGCCAGGTAGCGGTTGCCGTGCCCGGTGGAGCCGACGCCCAACGTCCGGCCGGCGGATTCCTTCACGCCTGGGCTGAACTTCGCCCACGACGCGAGATGGGCTGCGGTCGGGAACCGGGTCATGTCAAGGCCGATCTCGGCGATGATCACACGCGCGGCGACCGGCCCGACGCCGGGGATCTGGTCCAGACGGGCGGCCGCGTCAACGAAAGGGGCGATCAAGTCCTCGATCTTGTCCTCGATCGCGGCGATGTCGGCGTTGAGCGCATCGACGTGAGCGAGCATCCGTGACAGCAGGAAACCGTGGTGGTCACTGAACCGGCCCTCGAACGCCTGCCGCAGCTCGGGAATCTTCTTCCGCATCGCCGTGCGGGCCATCCCGGCCAGAACGAACGGGTCACGTTCCCCCGCGATCAACGCAGCCATCATCGCCCGACCGGAGATCCCGAAAATGTCCGAGGCGACCACCGACACCTTGATCCCCGCATCTTCCAACAACTTCTCGACCCGGTTCTTCTCCCGACCCCGCTCCCCAACCAGATCAACCCGGTAACGAGTCAGGTCTCGCAGTCGACGAATCGGCTCCGGCGGCACGAAACTAGGCCGCAGCATCTGCCGCTCGGCCACCTTGCACAACCACACCGCGTCCAACTTGTCGGTCTTGGGCCGGCCTGGCAGATGCTTCACATCGCGGGCATTAACCAGCCACACCTCGAACCCGGCAGCCTCCAGCAGGTAGAACGGCGGCCTCCAATAGTCCGAAGTCGCCTCCATCACCACCCGAGTCACGCCCAAGCCGCGCAGCCAGTCACCCATCGCGCTCAACGATCGAGTCATCGTGGTCCAGGTGCGGACCTCCTGCGCTCGATGCCCAGCCCGCCCGCTCGGGACCCGCACACAACACACCACCTCAGCCTTACCGACGTCCAGCGCCGCGACCCGGTCAATGATCACGCCGTCGTCCTGGCTCTCCTCCAACATCTCGGCCTCCTCCAGCCCTCGTTTCCGGCCCGGACACCCGTGGGAACCGCAGGGACACAGCGAATCTAATCCGCGTGCTCGACAACCAACGCCGGCAACAATGAAGGGCCCAACAACGCGACTCCCAGCGCCCGACTAGTCGACGACCTCCCACGGTCATAGAAGAACGACGTCAACGGGTGCCCGGACACCCATTTTCAGCCCAGGAACGGGCCGACCACTAGGGCGAAGGGGACTAGTCGCTGGTCAAGCTTGTGAATGCGATGAGCAAATCTGGACGTCTCTTCACGCGCCGGCCGTCCCACGAGCACCTTCTGTAACGCTTTGGTCTGCTTCCAGAGGTGCGGTTGCCTGGAGTAACGTCGCACAACCCCGACTATTTCAGATCTCACGCAGCTGATCTCCGCAGCAGCCACGCAGGTCTCGACCGGCTCTTGCTAGCGACCGGTCCCCGCGTAGACGACCGCCTGCTCGGTGGCGTCCAGTCCGAAGGCGGTGTGCGCCGCGACGACGGCACGGTCCACGTCGTGCTGATCCACCACCACCGAGATCCGGATCTCCGAGGTGGAGATCATCTCGATGTTGACCTGGGCGTCGGCGAGGGACGAGAAGAACTTCGCCGTCACCCCGGGGTGCGAGCGCATCCCCACGCCGACCACCGCCCCCTTGCCGATCTGGTCGTCGTAGAGGACGTCCTCGAAGCCGACGCTCTCCTTGAGCGCGGCGAGGGTCGCCATCGCGGTCGTCCCGTCGGTCTTGGGCAGCGTGAAGGAGATGTCGGTGCGGCCGGTCTGCACGGCCGATACGTTCTGCACGATCATGTCGATGTTGATCTCAGTGGTCGCCACCGCCTCGAAGATCCGGGCCGCCTCGCCGACCTTGTCCGGCACCCCGACGATAGTGATCTTCGCCTCGCTCCGGTCGTGGGCGACACCGGAGATGATGGCTTGTTCCATGGGCGTTCCTTTCTCGAGCTCGTGGACCCAGGTGCCTTCCCGGTCCGTGAACGAGGAGCGCACGTGCACCCGCACGTTCTCCCGCCGGGCATACTCGACACAGCGCAGGTGCAGCACCTTGGCGCCGCAGGCCGCCATCTCGAGCATCTCCTCGTACGAGATGCGCGAGATCTGGCTGGCGGAGGGCACCAGGCGCGGGTCGGCGGTGAAGATGCCGTCGACATCGGTGTAGATCTCGCACCGATCCGCCCCCAGCGCGGCCGCCAGGGCGACCGCTGTCGTGTCGGACGCACCCCGGCCGAGCGTGGTGATGTCCTTGGTGTCCTGGCTCACACCCTGGAAGCCGGCGACGATCGCGATCGCTCCGGCATCGAGGGCCTGGCGGATTCGGCCCGGGGTGACGTCGATGATGCGGGCGTTGCCGTGGGCCGAATCGGTGATCACGCCGGCCTGGCTGCCGGTGAACGACCTCGCCTCCAGGCCCAGAGCAGCGATCGCCATCGCCAGCAGTGCCATCGAGATCCGCTCCCCCGCCGTGAGGAGCATGTCGAGCTCCCGCGGCGGCGGGAGTGGGGTGACCTGCTGCGCGAGATCACGAAGCTCGTCGGTCGAGTCGCCCATCGCGGACACCACGACGACGACGTCGTCACCGGCCCTTCTGGTGGACACGATGCGTTCAGCGACCCGCTTGATCGACTCGGCATCGGCAACCGAGGAACCGCCGTACTTCTGCACGACGAGCGCCACGCGAACTCCCTAGCCGACGAGCCGGAACCCCGAGTTTACGGGGCACCGGCCTCTACAAACCGGATGGGTCGTCGCGCACGGCGCGGCCGACGAGCTCGGCGAGCAGCTCATCCTCGGCGTCGATGACCGTGGGGCGGCGGACGTCGAACCGGTCGTGGCTGACCAGCGACACCAGCGCGCGCAGCGCGGCGCTCGCTGTCGAGCCCCAGCTGGACAGGTAGGAGAACTGCCACCACCACAGCGCCTCGCGGAAACGTCCGACCGAGGCGTGCTGCAGCCCGTGCGCGAGCTGGGTCGCGACGTGGGCGAGGTCGTCGGAGATCCGCATCGTGACCAGCTCGCCCGACGCGTCGTACGGGTCGAAGATCTCGAGGTACTCGTCACTCGACCCGAGCATCGTCGCGAGCTTCTCCCGCAGGAGGTCGGCGTCGGGATCGAAGCCCGGGTCGGGCTCGAACCGCTCCTCTGGCACGACATCGGCCAGCGCACCGAGCCGGCCACCGGCGAAGATCAGCTGCGAGACGCCGAGCAGCAGGTGGGCGACACCGAGCTCGGGTCGGCCGTCGTCGGCGACCTCGCGGAGCGTCACGAGAAAGCCCTCGATCTGGTCCGAGACCGACGCGGCAACCTCGTCGAGGTCGTCGTCGGGCAGCCGGGCGCGTGCCTCGTCATCAGGCTCGGGCAGCACCAGCCCAGCCGGGGATTCAGACATCGAGCAACCGCCTTCCTTCGAACGCTCGTCCGAGCGTGACCTCGTCCGCGTACTCGAGATCACCGCCGACTGGAAGTCCACTCGCCGGGCGCGTGACTCGCAACCCCAACGGCTTGACCAGGCGGGCGAGGTAGGTCGCCGTGGCCTCGCCCTCGAGGTTGGGGTTCGTCGCCAGGATCAGCTCGGTGACCGCGCCGTCCGCGAGCCGGGCCATCAGCTCGCGGACCCGCAGGTCATCGGGACCGACCCCGTCGATGGGACTGATCGCACCCCCGAGGACGTGGTAGCGGCCACGGAACTCGCGCGAGCGCTCGACTGCCACCACGTCCTTGGACTCCTCCACCACGCAGATCACCGTGAGGTCGCGGCGGGGGTCGCGGCAGATCCGGCACTCGTCGGCCTCGGCGACGTTGCCGCAGACCCGGCAGAACTTCACCCGGTCCTTGACCTCGAGCAAGGTCTCGGCAAGCCGTCGTACGTCGGCCGCGTCGGCGGCGAGCAGGTAGAAGGCGATGCGCTGCGCACTCTTCGGACCCACGCCCGGGAGCCGGCCGAGCTCGTCGATGAGGTCCTGGACGACCCCTTCGTACACGAGGTCCTCAGCCGCCGGTGAGGCCCGGCAGGCCGAGCCCGCCCAGCGAGTCAGCGATCGGGCCCATCGCCTCGTCGCGTACGGCGTCGGCCTCCTGGTTGGCGTTGCGGACGGCGGCGAGCACGAGGTCGGCGACCGCCTCGGCGACCTCTGCAGGTGGCCCGCTGTGCAGCACGCGAGGGTCGATCGAGAGCCCGACCAACTCTCCGGCGCCCGTGACGCGGGCGGTCACGAGCCCGCCACCGGCACTGCCGCTGACCTCGGTCCGAGCGATCGCGTCTCGCGCCTGGGCCAGCTGCTCCTGCATCTGCTGGGCATGCGCCAGCAGACCAGACATCCCGGACGCTGCCTCAGACAACGTGACACCTCCACAAATCCCGGCCAGCCAAACGTCATCACCCGGGAAAGCGGCCAGCCTATGCGCCTCAGATGACAAGCCCGTGCGGAGAGGACGCTGATCCTCCCGTCCTACGCTGAACGCGGGTCCTCGACCTGCTCGACGACCGTCGCCCCGAGCTCCCGCGCCAGGAGGTCGGTGGCGGAGAGCTTGCCGCCGTCGTCGGCGTCCGGGTCCTCCGCCGGGTTGGGCTCGTCGTCGAGCGGTGCGGCCCGGCGGTAGGCCGCACGCATGGTCCCTGGTCCGGGTGCGGACCCGGTGTCCGGGTCCTGCTCTGGGGGCCGGTCTGAACCGGCTGCGCGGCCTTGTCGTCGTCGTGGGACCCGCTCTGGTCCTTGAACGGCGTCGGCGCTCTCGGCATCGGGTGGTGCCTCGGCTGAGGCGGGAGCGATCGTCGGCCCGGCCACCGAAGCGGCAGGTTCCGGCTCGCCGGCGCCGCGGGTGGTAGGGCCGCGCCGTTGCGATCCGCGGGTATGCGGCGCGGAGGCGCCGGCGGGCGGCTCGGACCTGGAGTCCGTCGCGCGCGATGCGCTTCGGGACGGATCGAGCACGGCCTCGACCCGCAGGGTCACGCCGAGCGCGTCGAGCAGGGCAGCCTCGAGGATCTGGTCGTGCGCGCCCGAGCCGAAGCCGGCCAGGGAACCTGCGTCGGGGAAGGCCAGCACGATGTCGCTCTCGTCGACAGAGCTGACCGTGACCTTCTCGAACAGCATCATCCAGGTCACCCGGCGCTTGGCCTTGACCCGCTCGAGGACCGTCGGCCACAGGCGGCGCACCTCGACGGCGTCGAGACCGCTGCCCGGCCCGCGCGCCGTGGCCGGTCGTTCCGGCCCGGCCGCAGAAAGCCGTTCCTGGCTCGCGGGCGCCGCGCTCGGCTCCAGCGGCAACATGGTCTCGCTCGACGCGGCCTCATCGTCCTGGCGGCGGGCGTCCGGCGTGAGCACCGTCCCGACGGGCCGGCCCGGTCCCCCGGTCGGACCTGCCACACCGGTCGCACCTTCCACGCCACCTGCACCTTCCACGCCGGCGGCAGCCCTCACGGCCGGGGGACTCGGCTCGCCGAGCGGTCCGGCGATCGAGAACCGGCGCTCGAGCCGGTCCACCCTGGCCGCCAGCCCGATCTCGTCGGCGGTCACTGCCGGCAGCAGCACTCGCGCGCAGATCAGCTCGAGCTGGAGCCGCGGCGCGGTTGCGCCGCGCAGCTCTGTCAGCCCGACGTTGACGATCTCCGCCGCTCGGACGAGCTCGCTGCGACCGAAGCGCGCGGACTGCCCGGGCAGCGCGGCGAGCAGCTCCGGCGGCCCGACCACGAGGCCCTTGTCGATCGCATCGGGCACCGCGTCGACGAGAATCAGGTCGCGGAGCCGGTCGAGCAGGTCGGTGACGAAGCGGCGCGGGTCGTGCCCGGCTTCCACCACCCGGTCGACGAGGTCGAAGGCGGCCGCGCCGTCACCCGCGGCGAACGCATCCACGATCGCGTCGAGCAGGCTCGCGTCGGTGAATCCGAGCAGGGCGGTCGCCATCGGGTAGGTGACTCCTTCGGCGGCCGCCCCGGCGAGCAGCTGGTCGAGCACCGAGAGCGAGTCTCGTACGGATCCGCCACCCGCCTGCACGACGAGCGGGAGCACCGCCGCGTCCACCTCGATGTCCTCGCGCACGCAGAGATCGGCGAGATAGGCGGTCAGCGTGCCGGGGGGGACGAGCCGGAACGGGTAGTGGTGGGTCCGCGAGCGGATCGTGCCGATGACCTTCTCGGGCTCGGTGGTCGCGAACACGAACTTCACGTGCTCAGGCGGCTCCTCGACCAGCTTGAGCAGCGCGTTGAACGCCTGCGGGGTCACCATGTGCGCCTCGTCGACGATGTAGATCTTGAAGCGAGAGCTCGCCGGGGCGAAGAACGCCCGCTCACGCAGGTCGCGGGCATCGTCGACGCCGTTGTGGGAGGCGGCGTCGATCTCGATCACGTCGAGGCTGCCGCTGCCGTTGCGGGCCAGTGCGACGCACGAGTCGCAGACCCCGCACGGCTCCGGCGTGGGTCCCTGCTCGCAGTTCAGCGCCCGGGCGAGGATCCGAGCGCTCGTCGTCTTGCCGCAGCCGCGGGGGCCGGAGAAGAGGTACGCGTGGTGCACGCGGTCGTTGCGCAGCGCCTGCTGGAGAGGTCCCGTCACGTGCTCCTGCCCGATCACCTCGGCGAAGGACTCGGGGCGGTAGCGGCGGTAGAGCGCGAGCGACACGCGGCCACCCTAGCCCGGCCGGCAGACGGTCCCGGCCGGTCACCAGCACCGGTGGGCCGGCCGACGCGAGGCCGAGGAGCCCGGCCCGAAGGGACCCCCCGCGCACCCGGTAGAGCCCGCTTACCCTTGCTGCCTTCCGGCCCTGGGGGAGTTCGGCAGGTTGCCGCCGCACGGGGGGTCGACCGGTGAGTTTATCCCCACCGCAGGGACGCCGCGTCCCACTCGTGGAGATCTCGCGGTCTCTGGCGGGAACCAGCAGCCGGTAATCTGCTCGGCGGAGGATTCGCCTAGTTGGCCTATGGCGCACGCTTGGAATGCGTGTTGGGTGCAAGCCCTCGGGGGTTCGAATCCCCCATCCTCCGCTCCACCGCGTCGGGCGGGTGCGTCAGGCCGCGACCCAGGTGCGCGGGTCGCCGTTGCCGAGGTCGGTGACGCCAGCGGAGGCGAGCGCGCCCAGTGCCAGCGAGCGCCGGTGCGCGGCAAAGTTGAGGACGTGGGCGATGATCCCGCCGAACGTGTACTCCTGCGGCGGATCGCACAGGGTGTCCAGCACGACGTCGTCCAGGCGACCCTCCTCGATCAGCCGACCGACGAGGGAGCGGAACCTCGCCCCGGCGATGCCATGGCGGCGCTGGAGGTCGGCGACGTCGGCGTCCTCGTAGCTCGGACCCGATCCCTCACCGGCGACGGCGAGCCAGCGCTCCTCCTGCGCGACGAGCAGGACGCCGAGCTGGCGCAGCGACGGGTTGTCGTCGACGCCCTCGACGGACAGCGTGACCGGAGCGTCGAGCACCGCCGGGTCGAGCGTCGCGGCCCGGTCGAGGATCTCCCCGACGAGCCAGACGTGGTGGTCGATCATCCGGATGAGCAGGTCCATGGCCGTAGCCCTTCTGGCGGCCGGGAGGCACACGCCACCCGGCGGGACGAAGTGCACACCGCTCGGGGCGGCGAGCTCGAGGTTGTGCGGGGGCGCCTGCCGCAGCGCCGACGGTGTGATGCCGTACGCGCGGGAGAACGCCCGGGTGAACGCCTCGTGCGAGCCGTACCCGGCCTCGATCGCGACGTCGAGCACCGTCGTCGCGCCGTCGACAAGGCGGTGTGCGGCCCGTTCGAGCAGCAGCCGGCGCCGAAACGCACCGGGCGGCTCGCCCGCGGCGGCGGTGACGAGGCGGTCGAGGTGGAATCGCGAGACGTACGCCCGGCCGGCCAGGTCCTCGGCTGACAGCGCCGGATCCTCGAGGGTGTCCGGGAGCAGGTCGAGGAACCTGACGAAGTGGTCTGCGGAGGTCACACCAACGATCCTGGCGACGATCGCCGGAGCGCACTTGATCGCCCTTGTGCCCTCACGCCGACGGGACCCTCAGCCGCGGCGGCCGATGCCGAAGACGCCGCGAGCGATCTCCACGAGCACGTTCCGCCCGGCCGCCCGGGCCATCCCGTCCATCGTCTTGTACCGGGTCACGTCCTTGAAGATCCGCTCCGCCGCGCCGGGCTCCTCACGCCGGGGCTTCGGATCGGCGCGCTCCCGCGGCAGGTCCGGGATCTGGACGCGATCGTCCATCGGGTCGCGCGGAGGCGGGCCCGGCAGCTGGGGCGGGGGCGGGACGGGATCCACCCTGGGTGGAACCGAGCCGGCCGGCCCACCGGCACGCTCGGTCGCGGCCTTTGCCGCACCGGCGCCCAGCCGGGTGGCCAGCCGCTCGTAGGCGGACTCCCGGTCCAGCGGCACGGCGTACTTCGGGCTGAGCGGGGAGGCGGCGATCGCGGCGGTCAAGACCGCCTCCGGGCTGGGCGCCATGAGCGACTGCGGGGCACGCAATCGGGTGTGCGCGACGGGTGTCGGCACCCCGTCCGGGTCCATCACCGTGACCACGCCGGCACCGATCCCGAGCTGGGTCAGCAGCTCCTCGAGGTCGTACGAGGAGTGCGGGTACGTCGCGACGGTCTGGCGCAGCGCCTTCGCGTCGTTCGGCGTGTGCGCCCGGAGCTGGTGCTGGATGCGGCTGCCGAGCTGCGCGAGCACGTCCTCCGGCACGTCCTTCGGCTGTTGCGTGACGAAGAAGACGCCGATCCCCTTGGAGCGGATCAGCCGGACGGTCTGGGCCACGGAGGTGAGGAACGTCTTGGACGCGTCGGAGAAGAGCAGGTGCGCCTCGTCGAAGAAGAACACGAGCTTTGGTCGATCCAGGTCGCCCACCTCGGGCAGATCGTGGAACAGGTCGGCCAGGAGCCAGAGCAGGAACGTCGAGAACACCGCCGGACGGTCGGAGAGTCGCGGGAGCTCGAGCAGCGAGATCACACCCCGGCCGTCCGGAGTCGTCCGCATGAGGTCCGCGGAGTCGAGCTCGGGCTCGCCGAAGAACTGGTCGGCGCCCTGGTCGACGAAGCCGATGAGCTCGCGCAGGATCACGCCCGCGGTGGCCTTGGAGAGGCCACCCAGCCCCTCGAGGTCGGCCTTGCCGTCAGCACTGATCAACCACTGCACCACGGCTCGGAGGTCCTTGATGTCCAGGAGCGGCAGACCGTTGACGTCGGCGTAGTGGAACACCAGCCCGAGCGAGGACTCCTGCACCTCCGTCAGACCGAGCACCTTCGACAGGAGCGTCGGGCCGAACGACGAGACGGTCGCCCGGACCGGGGTGCCGATGCCCTCGCCGCCGATCGTGAAGAACTCGCACGGGTACGCCGTCCCACGCCAGGACTGGCCGACCTCCGCGGCGCGCCCGAGGGTGCGCTCCGCCGGCTCGCCGGCCGAGGCCAGACCCGAGAGGTCCCCCTTGATGTCAGCGGCGAACACCGGGACGCCCTGGGTCGAGAGCTGCTCGGCCATCAGCTGGAGCGTCTTGGTCTTGCCGGTCCCGGTCGCGCCGGCAACGAGGCCGTGGCGGGTGAACATGCTCACCGGGATACGGACACCGACGTCGGGACGCGCGGACCCGTCCGTGACGAGTGCGCCGAGCTCCACGACGGGCGGTGCGAAGGCGTACCCCGCCGCGATCTCGGCGACCACCGCGTCCGAGGCGCGCTCGTCATTGGGCCCGTCATCGGGCTCCTCGCCGGGCATCCGACCTCCCACGACGTTGCACAACTGTGCCTCGGCGCCCAGGCGCCGCATGTCGGCAGCGTAGCCCCGCCGCTCTACACTCCTTGGCGTGATCTTCAAGCGGGTAGCCGACACCCGGCCCTACCCCGCGCACGGGACGACCCTCAAGCAGTGGGCTGACGTGCCGCCGCGCCAGGTGCGGCTCGACGAGCTCGTCACCACGAAGACCACGCTCGACCTCGACACCTTGCTCGCCGACGACTCCACGTTCTACGGGGACCTGTTCGCCCACGTCGTGTCGTGGGAGGGTCAGCTCTACCTCGAGGACGGTCTGCACCGAGCGCTGCGGACGGCGCTGCAGCAGCGCAACTCCATGCATGCGCGCGTGCTCGAGCTCGGCGGGGCGAAGGACAGGGCGACGGGATGACCGCGGATATCGCCGGGCGGGAGCGACGTCGGCTCCACCTGCGCGCGCCGCTCACCGGTCTCGTGCTGGTCCTGATCGTGGTGTTCGGCACGTATTACGGCTGGCAGGCGGCGTTCGGCGCGCCGGGTCCGAACGTGGCGTCCGACGGGTGCCCGACCCCCTCGGCGACCACGACCACGACATCGCCGACCACCTCCGTACCGACGACGGCACCGACCTCCGCAGCGGTGATCGCGCCGGCGGCCGCCGTGACGACCGTCCCGACGACGACCACGCCACCGCCGACCGGCGGGCCCGTGCTGCTGCCGGCCAGCGTCGCGGTGAACGTCTACAACGCGACGTTGCGGCGGGGCCTGGCCAACAACACCGCAGCCGAGCTCCGCAACCGGGGGTTCGAGGTGCTGTCGGTCCAGAACGACCCGCTCGAGGCGGTG
>JACCYY010000029.1 GCA_013696235.1 Sporichthyaceae bacterium
GTGAACACCCAGCTTCGGATGATCCACGACGAGATCATGCCCGCGTTCGCGTAGGCGGGCCGACCTCCGGGGTCGCGCGAGGGTCATGGCAGCACGTGGTCGTCGTGCCCACAGCCTGCCGTCGCCAGCGCCCGAGGGGAGCGGGCTGGTCTCGCTGGACCTCGCCCGCGCAACGGACGTATCCGGAGCTGCCACATGCCGTCTCGTACCCGACGCCGGGCCAGCACGGCCTGGCGCGCCTCGATCTCCGTTGGTGCCCTCGTCGCGGCCGCGGCGGCCAGCCCGGTCGCGACCGGCAGCGCCGGCGCGAGCCCGGCACCCGAGGTGCCGGCTGAGAACCGACCGTTCGTCTCGGGCGACGTCGCCCCGGTCGTGACGACGAGCATCACGCCCGAGCAGCCGACGAGGGACCTGGACGAGTTCGTCCGCGAGTTCTTCGAGGGCTCGCGGTAGCGACCGAGCAGGGTCCGGCCACGCAGGGCCTCGTTCACGGCGAGGCACTGCTGTGTTCACGCCGTGGATGGAATGCCGCGCGCCCCGAGACGGGTTGTCTCGTACGAGCTCACTGCCGAGACGCCCGAGGAGAGGACCGCCCATGACCAGCGCGCCGACCACGACCGTGCCCGCAGCCGACTCCGAGAGCGCCGGTGATGCCCGCGCCACCAACGAGCCGCGCACGCAGGCCGACTTCTGGTTCGACCCGGGCTGCCCCTGGGCCTGGATAGCGTCGCGCTGGATGCTCGAGGTCGCAAAGGTGCGCGAGATCGACGTCAGCTGGCACGTGATGAGTCTGTCCGTGCTGAACAAGGATCGTGATCTTCCCGAGGACTACCGGGAGCTCGTCGACAAGCTCTGGGGACCGGTCCGGGTGGTCATCGCCGCCGAGCAGGCCCACGGCAACGAGATCGTGCTCCCGCTCTACACCGCGTTCGGCGAGCGCATCCATCTCCAGGAGCGCGAGACGTTCGACCGGGCCTTCTACGAGGAGGTCCTCACCGAGGTCGGCCTGCCGACGGACCTCGCGGACGCCGCGGACTCCACCGCCTACGACGACGAGCTCGTGCGGTCTCACCACGCCGGCATGGACCAGGTCGGCGAGGAGGTGGGCACGCCGGTGATCTCCGTCGAGGGCGTGGCATTCTTCGGGCCGGTCGTGTCTCCGATCCCGCGTGGCGAGGACGCCGGCCTGCTCTGGGACGGCGTACGACTCGTCGCCGGCACGGAGGGGTTCTTCGAGCTCAAGCGCTCCCGCACCCGCGAGCCGATCTTCACCTGACCCGTACGGAGCACCCGACCGCGCCGGTCAGAAGATGAACGGGCTCCAGGGGGCGGGTTGGTGGTGGAGGGCGAGCGAGAGCTCGCCCACCGAGCCCGCCGTGTGCTCGCGGACGAGGCCGGCGTCGGCGAGCCCGACCAGGGTCGGGCCGCCGAGGTAGGTAGCGCCCAGCTCCCGGACGCCGAGCGCGAGGTCGGCTTGGTCCTTGGTGGGCGCGCAGGTCGCACCGGTCGGGTCGCCGCTGACCCGCCAGCGCCCGGTGTTCCATGGGCAGAATGCGTCCTCAACCTCGACGACCACGTCCACCGGCACGGCGTAGGTCCTCGCGGCGAGCGCGGCGGGCAGGTCCACGAGCCGGACCTGCAGCCCGTCGCCGCGCCTCGCCTCGGCCGCCCTCGGGTCGACCAGCTGCTGCAGCACGGGGTCGTCCGCCGGACGCAGCCAGAGCGTGCTCTCGACGGTGAGGTCCTGGTCGAGCATGAGCTTCAGCATCGCGGCCATGGCCGGTCCGTCCATCGCGTGCAGCTCGCGGACGACGGTCGTGGCCTCGTTGAAGTCCTTGCCCGGCCGGGTCGCGTACCGCGCGTACGCCCGCACCTCGCCGTCCGCGGTCTCGGCGTGCACCGTGCGCAACGGGGACGCACCATGCCGCATCGACTCGGGGAAGAACAGACCGCGCGTACGCCACGGGCCTTGCAGCGCGAGCATCCCCGGCCGCCGCGCACGATCGTGGTCGTAGACCCGTACGGCCGCGTCGACGTGGTCTCCTGCCTCGACCACCCGCAGCCGCAGGTCCTCCGCGCCCGGGACCGGCCACAGCCGGTTGGCCCGGCGGGGCACCGTCAGCCCGTACGCGTACGAGGCGATGCCGTAGCCGAACCGGCCGTAGATCGACGGCTCGGACGCCCAGAGCGCGGCGACCGGTTCGCGCCCGGCCTCGTGGACGTCGTCGAGCTGGCGTCTCATGAGCTGGGTGAGCAGGCCCTGTCGCCGGTGCGTCGGGAGGACCGAGACCCAGGTGACGCCCGCCGTCGGGACGGTGCGTCCCGGCACGGTCATCTCGAAGCTGTAGATGCCGGCCGTCGCGACGAGCTCGCTGCCGTCGAAGGCGGCGAGCGTGCGCTCGAGCTCGAGCAGCTCGAGGTCGTGCGCGGCCATCTTCTCGTCCGGCCCGTGACCGAACGCGTGCTGCATGACGTGGTTGAAGGTGTCGTACTCGTCGCGGTCGATCGGACGGATCGTCGGCTCAAGACTCATGCGGACGTGCCTACCAGCGCACGACCGCCG
>JACCYY010000048.1 GCA_013696235.1 Sporichthyaceae bacterium
GGGTGCGGCTTGGTCCACGGGATCTCCGACGAGTACACCGCGCCGTCGATCCGGTCCAGGATGCCGTCGCGGCGGAACACCTTCTCGTGGTGCTCGCGCGTCCAGACGGTGTTGGACAGCACACCGACCCTGATCCCGCGTGCGTGCAAGCCGTCGATCGTCTCGGCGGCGTCCGGGTCGAGGTACGTGTGCGGGTCCCAGAACGCGTGGTAGCGGGCAAGTGCGGTCTCGTGCCGGTCCCCCGACGGGTCGACGCCGCAGCGCCGGAAGATGTCCTCGAGCGTGCCGCTCGCGTGGTGCTCGCGGGCCATCCGCCAGGTCTCGTGCTCGGCGTCGAGCAGCGCGGCGGCCAGCCCGTCGGCGCCCGACGGGTCGTACGCGGTCGCGTACACGTGCCACTGCTCGAGCAGGTCGATCGGATGCCACGGCGTGAGCGTGCCGCCCCAGTCGAAGATCACCACCTCGACGTCGCTCGGAGGTCCCGGCGCGACTGCGGCGCTCACGGGGCGCAGACCGCCACGAGGTGCTCGACCACCTCGGCCACGGGGACAGCCGTGCGCTCGCCGCTGGTCCGGTCCTTGACCTCGATCGTGCCGTCGGCCAGGCCGCGTCCGACGATCACGATCGTGGGGACACCGATCAGCTCGGCGTCGTTGAACTTCACCCCCGGCGAGACGCCGCGCCGGTCGTCGAAGATCACCCGGACGTGACGCGCCTCGAGGTCGCGGACGAGCTGGTCAGCCGCCTCGAAGATCGTCTGGTCCTTGCCGGTCGCGACGACGTGCACGTCGGCAGGAGCGATCGCCCGCGGCCACCGCAACCCAGCCTCGTCGAGCGACTGCTCGGCAATCGCTCCCACGGCGCGCGAGACACCGATGCCGTACGAGCCCATCGTCACCCGCACCGGTTTGCCCTGCGGACCGAGGGCGGACAGGTCGAACTCGTCGGAGAAGTAGGTGCCGAGCTGGAAGATGTGGCCGATCTCGATGCCGCGGTCGAGCACGAGCGAGCCACCGCAGAGCGGGCAGGCGTCGCCCGCCCGCACCTCGGCCGCCTCGATGCACGCGTCGACCGTGAAGTCACGCCCGGCCACCACGTTCGCGGCGTGCACGTCCTCGCGGTTCGCCCCGGTCACCCAGGCGCTGCCGTCGACGACACGGGGATCGGCCAGGTACTTGATCTTCAGGCTCCCCAGCGCTTGCGGGCCGAGGTAGCCGCGGACCAGCTCGGGGTGCTGCTCGAAGTCCGCCGCGTCGAACATCTCCACGACTGCCGGCCCGAGTGCGGCCTCGAGCCGCTTGAGGTCGATCTCGCGATCACCCGGGATCCCGATGACCACGACCGTCGCCTGGTTCGTGCCGGGTGCAGTGGCCTTGACCACCACGTTCTTGAGCGTGTCGGCGGCGGTGAAGGTCCGGCCCAGGCCGAGGGTGTTGATCTTGTCCACGAGTGTCTCGATCGTGGGCGTGCCGGGCGTGTCCAGCTCGACCATCGGCGGATGATCTGCCTGCTCCAGCGCCGGCACGACCGTCGTCACCGCCTCGACGTTCGCCGCGTAGTCGCAGTTCTCGCACGACACGAACGTGTCCTCGCCGGTCGCCGCGACAGCAAGGAACTCCTCCGACGCCGAGCCGCCCATCGCA
The DNA here is from genome assembly GCA_013696235.1 of Sporichthyaceae bacterium. Taxonomy (GTDB): domain Bacteria; phylum Actinomycetota; class Actinomycetes; order JACCYY01; family JACCYY01; genus JACCYY01. The sequence goes on from JACCYY010000048.1 coordinate 1,644, forward strand.
CCGGAGTCCGCGGCCACGACTCGGTAGTCCATGCCGAGCCGGTCGAAGATCCGGATGTACGCGGCGCGGTGCAGGTCGTACGCGGTCTGGAGCCCGGCCTGGTCGAGGTCGAACGAGTAGGAGTCCTTCATCAGGAACTCGCGTCCGCGAAGGATGCCGGCGCGCGGCCGGGCCTCGTCGCGGTATTTCGTCTGGATCTGGTAGATGATCTTGGGGAACTCCTTGTACGACGAGGTCTCACCCTTCACCAACGTCGTGAACAGCTCCTCGTGCGTCGGCGCCAGGAGGTACTCCGCGCCCTTGCGGTCGGTGATCTTGAACAGCATGTCGCCGTACACGTCCCACCGGCCGGAGCGCTCGAAGTACTCGCGCGGGATCAGCGCGGGGAACAGCACCTCCTGCCCGCCGATCGCATTCATCTCCTCACGGACGACGCGCTCCACGTTCGCCAGCACGATCCG
>JACCYY010000063.1 GCA_013696235.1 Sporichthyaceae bacterium
GGCGTCGGCCTCGACCACTCCGGTGGCCGCGCCGGCGAGGTCGTACTCGTCGGGCCCGAGCAGGCCGGGGTGCTCGGCGGTCTCGCCGCCGACCAGCGCGCACCCGGCCACCACGCACGCCTCGGCGATGCCCTTGACCACCTGGGCGATCCGTTCCGGATGCACCCGGCCGCACGCGATGTAGTCGGTCATGAACAGCGGCTCGGCGCCGCACACGACGAGGTCGTCGACGACCATCCCGACCAGGTCGAACCCGATCGTGTCGTGCACGTCCATGCGCTGCGCGATCACGACCTTGGTGCCGACCCCGTCCGTGGACGTCGCGAGCAGTGGCCGGCGCATGCCGCGCAGGGCGCTCGCGTCGAACAGGCCGGCGAACCCGCCGAGCCCGCCGACGACCTCCGGGCGGGTCGCCTTGGCGACCCAGTCCCGCATGAGCTCGACCGCGCGGTCACCGGCGGAAATGTCGACGCCGGCTGCTGCGTACGTCGAGCCGGCCGGTGCCGCCCGTGCCGTGCCGTCGCCGGCCGGCGACGTCACGGCCGATCCAGGGCGTCCGCCGCGCCACCGCCGCCGACCAGCGCCGGCTCGCCGACCTCCTCGAGCAGGTACTTGCCGCGCAGCGTCGGGTCTGGGAGCGCGATCGGGTAGACGCCGTCGAAGCAGGCCCGGCACAGCCGGTCCGCGTCGATCGTCGTCGCCTCGACCAGGCTCTCGAGCGAGCAGTACGCGAGGGAGTCGGCGCCGATGCTGGCGCGGACCTCCTCGACGGCCAGACCGTTCGCGATCAGCTCGGCCGGGCTCGCGAAGTCGATGCCGTAGAAGCACGGCCACTTGACCGGCGGGGACGCGATCCGTACGTGCACCTCGCGCGCGCCGGCCTCGCGCAGCATCCGGACCAGCGCCCGCTGGGTGTTGCCACGGACGATCGAGTCGTCGACCACGACCAGCCGCTTGCCCTCGATGACGTGGCGCAGCGGGTTCAGCTTGAGCCGGATGCCAAGCTGGCGGATCGTCTGGCTCGGCTGGATGAACGTGCGACCGACGTAGGAGTTCTTGACCAGACCCAGCCCGTACGGGATCCCCGACGCCTCTGCGTAGCCGACCGCCGCCGGCGTACCGGACTCCGGGACGGGAATGACGAGGTCAGCCTCGACCGGCGCTTCCGTCGCGAGCCGCCGACCGACCTCCACCCGGGTTGCGTGGACGCTGCGATCGCTGATCTTGGTGTCCGGGCGGGCCAGGTACACGTACTCGAAGAGGCAACCCTTCGGCGCGGCATCGGCGAAGCGGTGGGGTCGCAGCCCGTGCTCGTCGATCGCGAGCACCTCACCCGGCTCGATCTCGCGGACGAAGGAGGCCCCGACGATGTCCAGCGCCGCGGTCTCGCTGGCAACTGCCCATCCGCGCTCGAGCCGACCGAGCACGAGCGGCCGGACGCCCTGCGGGTCCCGCGCGGCGTAGAGCGTCGTCTCGTCCATGAACACCAGCGAGTACGCGCCGCGCAGCAGAGGCAGGACCTCGACGGCCGAGCTCTCGAGCGACCGGTCCGGGTGCCCGGCCAGGAGTGCAGTCATCAGACCGGTGTCACTGGTCCCCATCGTCGTCCCGGCCGACAGCCGGCGCTCGGCCTTCGAGCCGTACGGGAGCTCGCCGCGCGCGTCGCGCTGCTCCTCGACCAGCCGGGCCAGCTCACCGGTGTTCGTGAGGTTGCCGTTGTGGGCGAGTGCGACCACCCCGGTCGCGGTCGGCCGCATCGTCGGCTGGGCGTTCTCCCACACCGACGAGCCGGACGTGGAGTAGCGCGAGTGCCCGATCGCCAGGTGGCCGCGCAGGGACTCCAGCGTCGCCTCGTCGAAGACCTGCGAGACGAGTCCCATGTCCTTGTAGACGAGGACCTGGTCGCCGTTGCTGACCGCGATCCCGGCCGACTCCTGCCCACGGTGCTGCAGCGCGTACAGGCCGAAGTAGGTGAGCTTGGCGACCTCCTCGCCGGGCGCCCACACGCCGAAGAC
>JACCYY010000070.1 GCA_013696235.1 Sporichthyaceae bacterium
GAGGTGGAGCACGGCGGTCCCGCTGGCGAACCACGCACCGCCGCGGGCGGCGAGCGCCGGCGGTTTCTCGATCTCGGTCATCCCGAGGACGCCGACGTAGAACGTGCGCAGCTCGTCCTCCGAGCCCACCGGGCAGGCAAGCTGCACGTGGTGGAGCCCATCGATCATCCGCACTGCCGTCCCCGTCGCGCCTCGGCGTTGATCATGGACATCTCCCGACCGCGAACGTCCGGGTGAACGGGAACGGCGTTCCGTACGGGTGCGCCGGGTACACCGCCTGCAGCAGCTCCGCGTACTCCGCCTCGAACGCCGCTCCGTCCCCAGCGGACAGTGCGTCGAGCACCGGCCGCAGCCCCGTACCGCGGACCCAGCCGAGCACCGGGTCCTCGCCTTGGAGGAGGTGGAGGTAGGTCGTCTGCCACACGTCGACCGCGCATCCCGCCGCGGCCAGGACGTCGAGGTACGTAGCCGGCGCCGCCACCGCGTCCCCGTGGCGGAGCACACCGGCGAGCCGGTCCGCCCATCGCGGCGAACCGGCCAGATCGCGCATGAGCGTGTGCGACGGCGCGTCGAAGTTCGCCGGAACGGCGAGCGCGAGCCAGCCGCCCGGCGCGAGGTCCTCGACCCAGCGCGGCAGCAGCGCGAGATGATCGGGCACCCACTGCAGCGTCGCGTTCGTCACGAGGACGTCGACCGGGTGGGGCGGTTGCCAGTCGCGTACGTCTCCGAGCACGAACTCGCACCGTGCCGCGTCGTCGTCGGCCTGCGCCCGCCGCACCATCTCCGCGGACGCATCCACGCCGACCACCCGGGCGTTCGGCCACCGAGCGGCGAGCCCGCGGGTGAGCCCGCCCGGTCCGCAGCCGAGGTCGACGACCACCCTCGGATCGACGGCGCCGACTCGGGCCATGAGGTCGATGAACGGCCGGGCGCGGTGGTCGGCGTGCTCGAGATAGACGTCGGGATCCCACACCGGCAAGTCCTCCGCACATCGAGACAATTATCTCGATGTCAAGTTACTTGACCTGACGTACGGTACGCCAGAGGTACCAGCTGTCCCACGAGCCGGCGAGGAGCACGTGCGCGCAGAGGACGAGGTCGACCGCATCGTCGCCGACTGGGCCCGGGAGCGCCCGGACCTTGACGTGGGACCGCTCGAGGTGCTGAGCCGCGTGACGCGGCTGTCCCGACACCTGGACCTGGCCCGGCGCAGCGCGTTCGCCGCCCACGACCTCGAACTGTGGGAGTTCGACGTGCTGGCGGCGCTGCGGCGGGCCGGCAGCCCGTACGAGCTGTCACCGGGACGGCTGGTCGACCGGAACCTGGTCACCAGCGGCACCATGACCAACCGGGTGGACCGCCTGGCGACGCGCCACCTCGTCCAGCGCCGGCCCGATCCGGCTGATCGTCGCGGGGTGCTCGTTCGGCTCACCAGCGCCGGGCGTCGAGCGGTCGACGCCGCGCTCGAGGACCTGCTCGCCCGCGAGCACCAGCTGCTCCAAGCCCTCGACGACCCGGAGCGCACCGAGCTCGCGGGGCTCCTGCGCGTCCTCCTCGCCCAGTTCGACCAGCGCTGATCCTCCAGACGATGATCGTCTGGGTGGCGGCGGTCAGGACAGCAGGAGTTGAGCGCCGGCGACGGGACCAAGCACGCGCTTGACGGTGCGGCACACGCCGATGGCGGACAGGGTGACGGCGAGATCGAGCGCGTGCTCGGCGTCGCGGGCGAGGAACACGCAGGTCGGCCCGGACCCGGACACCACGGCACCGAGCGCTCCTGCGTCGCGACCGGCCTCGAGCGTCGCGCGCAGCTCTGGGCGCAGCGCCAGCGCGGCCGGTTCCAGGTCGTTCACCAGGGCCCGTCCGAGGGCAGCCTGGTCGCCCGCCCCGAGCGCGGCGGTGACCGGCACGTCGACGCGCGGGCGCGCCACCTCGTGCCTGGCGCGCAGCCGGTCCAGACGGGCATAGACCTCCGCGGTGCGCAGACCGATCTCCGCCACCGCGAGCACCCAGTGGCTCTGCCCCCGTACCAGCGCGGTGGTGAGCTGCTCGCCGCGGCCGGTGCCGATCGCGGTGCCACCGGCCAGGGCGAACGGGACGTCGCTGCCGATGGTGGAAGCGATCTCGGACAGCTCCGCGCGGGTCAGGCCGGTCTGCCACAGCGCGTCGCAGGCGACCAGCGCAGCGGCGGCGTCCGCGCTGCCGCCGGCCAGCCCCCCAGCGACAGGGACGAGCTTGGTGATCGCGAGCCGGACGCCAGGTGCGCGGCCGACGTGGCTGGCGAGGGCGGCCGCCGCCCGGATGGCGAGGTTCGAGCCGTCGGTGGGTACGAGCTCGGCGTCGGTCCCGGAGACGACGACGCTCAGCTCCTCGGCCTCCTCGGCGGCGACGATCTCGTCGAGCGAAACGGCCTGGTAGGTGGTGGCGACTTCATGAAAGCCATCGGTGCGCAGCGGCCCGACGTGCAACGCAAGGTTGATCTTCGCGGGTGCCCGTGCCCTGACTGGACGCACCCGCCGATGCTAGGCCGTGGTCAGCGGGAAACCCCGGCCGGACGGTGCTCGGCCAGACGGGCGAAGTCGCGGACCGAGAGCGCCTCGCCGCGGAGTCCCGGGTCGATCGCAGCGGCCCGCAGCGCGATCTCGGCCGCCGGGGCCGACCCGGCCCAGCCGGCCAGCGCAGCGCGCAGCGTCTTGCGCCGCTGGCTGAACGCGGCGTCGACGAGCCTGAAGACGTCGGCCCGCGAGGCGGTGGTTGTCGGCGGCTCGCGGTGGACCAGACGGACCAGGCCGGAGTCGACGTTCGGGGCCGGCCAGAACACGTTCCGCCCGATCGCGCCAGCCCGGCCCGCCGACGCGTACCAGGCGACCTTCACCGACGGAGTGCCGTACGTCCTCGACCCGGGTGGGGCGACCAGCCGGTCGGCGACCTCGGACTGGACCATGACGAGACATCGTCGAAGCGACGGCAGCGTCGCCAGCAGGTGCAGCACCACGGGAACCGCGACGTTGTACGGCAGGTTCGCGACGAGTGCGGTCGGCGACGGACCCGGAACGTCCTCGGCGGTGACGGTGAGCGCATCCGCGGTCAGTGCTTCGAGCCGATCACGCCGGCCCGGGGCTCGCTCGCTGATGGTGACCGGCAGGCGGTCGGCCAGCACAGGGTCGATCTCGACAGCGACCACCCGGGACACGACGTCGAGCAGACCGAGCGTCAGGGAGCCGAGGCCGGGCCCGACCTCGAGGACGATGTCGTCCGGGTCCAGAGCAGCGACTCGGACGACCCTGCGCACGGTGTTCGGGTCGATCACGAAGTTCTGGCCGAGCTGCCGCGTCGGGCGCAGGTCCAGCTCAGCGGCGAGCAGACGGACGTCCGCCGGACCGAGAAGTCTCGGTCCGGCGGACGTCACGTCGTGCGGTTCGGCGATGAAGGAGCCAGCTCGTCAGATCAGCCCGAGCTTTCGAGCGCACGCCGGCCACGGGTGGAAACCAGAGTCCGCGCGGAGCCGCTCGGCGACCGCGATCTGCTGGTCGCGGCTGGCCAGGTTCGCCGTCTCGCCGTAGGCACCGCCGCCGTAGGCGAGCCACGTGCCGTACGAGAACTGCAATCCGCCGTAGTAGCCGTTGCCGGTGTTGATCGACCAGTTGCCCCCGGACTCGCACTCGGCGAGCCGGTCCCAGACGCCAGTGCCGACGGACCCGCCGCC
>JACCYY010000079.1 GCA_013696235.1 Sporichthyaceae bacterium
AGGCCACCGAGGCGTACGAGTCGGCTCGGCGCACGCTCGCCGCGTTCCTCAACGTCGCCGACCCTGCCGAGGTCGTCTTCACGAAGGGTTCGACCGAGGCGATCAACCTGGTCGCGTACGCCCTTTCCAACGCTGCGGCGGCACGGCCCGGCTCGCCGTACTCGGAGTACTCGGTCGGCCCGGGCGACGAGATCTGCATCACCGAGATGGAGCACCACTCCAACATCGTCCCGTGGCAGCTGCTCTGCGAGCGCACCGGCGCGACGCTGCGGTGGTTGCCGATCACCGACGCCGGCCGGCTCGACCTGACCGACCTCGAGACGCTGGTGAACGAGCGGACGAGGCTTCTCGCCTTTGTGCACCAGTCGAACATCCTCGGCACCGTGAACTCCGTGAGCCCGCTGGTCGAGCGGGCCCGCACCGTCGGCGCGCTCACGCTGCTCGACGCCTCGCAGTCGGTCCCGCACCGCGGCATCGACGTGCAGGCCCTCGGCGTCGACCTCGCCGTGCTGACCGGGCACAAGATGTGCGGTCCGACCGGTGTCGGGGCGCTCTGGGGTCGCCGCGAGGTGCTGGAGGCGCTGCCCCCGGTCCAGGGCGGCGGTGAGATGATCACGACGGTGTCGATGGCGGGCTCGACGTACGCGCCGCTGCCGCACAAGTTCGAGGCCGGCACGCCGCCGATCGCGCAGGCGGTCGGGCTGGCCGCAGCGTGCGACTACCTCTCCGGTATCGGCATGGACGCGATCCGCGAGCACGAGCGCGATCTCACCTCGTACACGTTGGATCGCCTTGCCGAGGTGGCCGGGGTCCGGGTGATCGGACCGACCACCTCGATCTCGCGCGGCGGGGCCGTCTCGTTCACGCTGGACGGGATCCACCCGCACGACGTCGGGCAGCTGCTCGACGCCCGCGGGATCGCCGTCCGGGTCGGGCACCACTGCGCGAAGCCGGTGTGCGACCGCTTCGGCGTGGCCGCGGTGACCCGCGCGTCGAGCTATCTCTACACGACCCGGGGCGAGATCGACGCCCTGGTGGACGGCATCGAGCACGTCCGGCGGTTCTTCGCATGACCTCGACCGTCGGGATGGAGCAGCTCTACCAGCAGGTGATCCTCGACCATGCCAAGAACGCGCGCGGCGCCGGCCTGCGCCAGCCGTACGACGCGGAGAGCCATCAGGTGAACCCGACCTGCGGCGACGAGATCACGCTGCGCGTCCGCCTCGCCGGCGGCGCGGTCGAGGACGTGTCCTACGACGCGCTCGGCTGCTCGATCAGCCAGGCCGCCGCGTCGGTGCTCACCGAGCTCGTGGTCGGCCGGCCTCTGGTCGACACCCACGCCGTGTACAAGGCATACCTCGCGATGCTGCAGTCGAAGGGCGCCGACGCAGGCGACGAGTCAGTCCTCGGTGACGGCGTCGCGTTCGCCGGCGTCAGCCGGTACGCGGCCCGGGTCAAGTGCGCGCTGCTCCCGTGGGCGGCCTACCGGGACGCGCTCCTGCGGGCCGACCACACCTCGACGACCGAAGGACGATCATGACCGAGAACGCTCCTGCTCCCGTCACCTCAGCCACTGCGAACGAGGGGGAGGTCAGGGAGGCCATGTACGACGTGGTGGACCCGGAGCTCGGCATCAACGTCGTCGACCTCGGCCTGGTCTACGGCGTCACCGTCGGCACCGACAACGTCGCGATCATCGACATGACGCTGACGTCGGCTGCCTGCCCGCTCACCGACGTCATCGAGGACCAGACGAACACCGCGCTGGAGGGGCTCGTCGAAGGCGTCCGGATCAACTGGGTCTGGCTCCCGCCATGGGGTCCGGACAAGATCACCGAGGACGGCCGCGAGCAGCTCCGCGCCCTGGGTTTCACGCTGTAGCCGTACCGCCAGCCCGGCGGGGTCCGGCCCGCTCGTCAGCCGAACGTGTTGCAGGAATCCATGTCGCCGGACTGGTAGCCGGTGAGGAACCACGAGCGGCGCTCCTCGGACGTGCCGTGGGTGAACGATTCCGGGTTGACCTGGCCGCCGCCCTGACTCTGGATCGCGTCGTCGCCGACCGCTTCGGCAGCGCTGAGTGCCTGGTCGAGCTCGACCTCGGTGATCGCCAGGTTGCCCGCCTGGTTCGCGAGCGTGCTCCAGACTCCCGCGTAGCAGTCCGCCTGGAGCTCGAGCTTCACCGAGAGCGCGTTCGTCTGGCTCGGGTCCTGCTGCTGCGCGCGCCTGACCTGGGACTCGGTGCCGTCGAGGGTCTGGATGTGGTGGCCCACCTCGTGGGCGAGGATGTACGCCTTCGCGTACCGCCCCTCCGCGCCGAGCTGCTGCTGGAGCTGGGCCATGAAACCGAGGTCGATGAAGATGCCCTGGTCCGGTGGGCAGTAGAACGGCCCGACGTTTGCGCTGGCCTGGCCGCAGCTGGTCGACACGCTCTGCTCGAACAGCACCAGCTGAGGGCGCGTGTACTCGCTCCCGCGCTCGCTGAACTCGGCCGCCCACACCTCGTCGATCTCGTTCGTGACCTTGATCGTGAAGCAGTCGTCGTACTGGTCGATCGCTTCCGGTGAGGCGTTGCAGCGGGTGTCGATGTCGGTCTCGGTCTCGCCGGACTCCGGGAACGAGAACCCGCTCCCAGACCCGACGGAGGCGGGGTCGCCCCCGGTGAAGAGGACGATCGCCAGGACGATCAGCCCGATGATCCCGCCGCCACCACCGACCGCCATGCCCGGACCGAAGCTGCGACCGCGACCACCGAGCCCGGCACCTCGACGGTCGGACACCCGCGACGTGTCGACCCGGCTGTCGTCGAACCGCATGAGCGCCCCTCCTCGATCGGCCGGGAACCCGGCTCCAGTACGACCGTACCGGTCGAGCGCGGGCCGACCGTCGGGAGAAGCCGGTCGGCGGGAAGCGTGGGACACTTGCCCGGTGAGCGCGGTGGCGACCTGATCCAGGGCGTCGCCCCGGTGTCCCACCGCAGCGCGTCCTGATCGGGGCCCGCCACCGCCGAACGACCTCGAGGACCTCGCCATGATCTCCGCCACCGACGTCGAGCTGCGCGCTGGCGCCGAGCTCCTGCTCGCGGGTGCGACGTTCCGCGTCGCCGCCGGCGATCGGGTGGGTCTCGTCGGTCGCAACGGTGCCGGCAAGACGACGCTGACGAAGGTGCTGGCCGGCGAGCTGGCGCCTGCCGCCGGCCTGGTGCAGCGCGGCGGTCGGGTCGGCTACCTCCCGCAGGACCCGCGCACCGGCGACCTCGACGTGCTCGCGCGCGACCGCATCCTGTCCGCGCGAGAGCTCGACATGGTGACCCGAGGGATGCGTCGCGAGCAGGAGCGGATGGCGAGCGCCGACCCGGACGTGCACGAGGACGCAATGCGCAGGTACAGCCGGCTGGAGACCGACTTCCTCACGAAGGGCGGGTATGCCGCGGAGGCGGAGGCGGCCTCGATCGCATCCAGCCTGGGGCTTCCCGACCGCGTCATGAACCAGCGGCTCGAGACGCTCTCCGGCGGGCAGCGTCGACGGATCGAGCTCGCCCGGATCTTGTTCTCCGGGGCCGAGACGTTGCTCCTCGACGAGCCGACGAACCACCTGGACGCCGACTCGATCGGGTGGCTCCGGGACTTCTTGCGGTCACACAAGGGTGGGCTCGTGGTGATCAGCCACGACGTGGCGCTCCTCCAGGCGAGTGTCAACCGGGTGTTCCACCTCGATGCGAACCGCCAGCAGCTCGACGTCTACAACATCGGGTGGAAGGCCTACCTCGAGCAGCGCGAGACCGACGAGCGGCGCCGCCGCCGTGAGCGGTCCAACGCCGAGCGCCAGGCCACCACCCTGCAGACGCAGGCGAACAAGATGCGAGCCAAGGCGACCAAGGCCAAGGCGGCCCAAGGGATGCAGCGCCGCGCTGAGCGTCTGCTCGCCGGTCTCGCGGACGAGCGGCGCAGCGACCAGGTGGCGAAGCTGCGCTTCCCGGCACCGGCGCCGTGCGGCAAGACCCCGCTGACGGCGCAAGGGCTGTCGAAGTCGTACGGCTCGTTGGAGATCTTCACCGACGTCGACCTCGCTGTCGACCGTGGGAGCCGGGTCGTCGTGCTCGGCCTCAACGGCGCAGGCAAGACGACGCTGCTGCGGATCCTGGCCGGCGTCGACCCACCCGACACCGGTGTCGTCGCGTCCGGCCATGGCTTGCGCGTCGGCTACTACGCCCAGGAGCACGAGACGCTCGACCCCGAGCAGACCGTCCTGCAGAACGTCCAGAGGGCCGCGCCCGAGCTCCCCGAGGTCGAGGCGAGACGCGTCCTCGGCTCGTTCCTGTTCTCCGGCGACGCCGCCGCCAAGCCGGCACGCGTGCTCTCCGGCGGCGAGAAGACGCGGCTGGCACTGGCCACCTTGGTGGTGTCGAGCGCGAACGTCCTGCTGCTGGACGAACCGACGAACAACCTCGATCCCGCCAGCCGGGCGGAGATCCTGGGCGCGCTGCACTCGTTCGAGGGCGCCGTGGTCCTCGTCACGCACGACGAGGGCGCGGTGCACGCTCTCGCGCCGGAGCGTGTGCTGCTCCTGCCGGACGGTGTCGAGGACCTGTGGAACGACGACTACACGGATCTCGTCTCGCTCGCTTGATCATCACGGCCGCCAGGGTCGCTGGAGAAAACCTGTTCCAAGCGGCGCATACGGGTGACACCCGCCGTGGTTTGCGTGATCATGGGCTCGACCATCTTCGTGCTGGGAGGCTGCAATGGCCGAGATCAAGAAGGGCGCCCGCATCGTGGGGGCGACTCGCGACAAGCTCGCGACAGACTTGAAGAAGCGTTACGAGGGTGGTGACAGCATCCGTGACATTGCCGATTCGACCGGCCGGTCGTACGGGTTCGTGCACCGGATCTTGAGCGAGAACGGCGCCGCGCTCCGCGGGCGTGGCGGTGCGACCCGTGGCCGCCCCGCCACGACAAGGCGGACCACGGCGAAGAAGTCCGTCACGGCGGCGACCAAGACGACGTCGACCGCGCGGACCGCCAAGAGCACGACCGTCAAGAAGACCGCCAAGAAGTCGTCGACCTCC
>JACCYY010000129.1 GCA_013696235.1 Sporichthyaceae bacterium
AGGATCGCGAGGCCGCTGATCACCTTCTTGGCCATCAGACCCCTTCCCGACCGGCTGGACATGGCGGCTGCACCGGGCTGGGCAGGCCGAAGGCGCACCCGCCGTGGTGCGACGTTGCCGTTCTAGCACGTGTTGCTCCTGTGGCCGGTGAGGCACGCCGGGTCCAGCCCGACCCGCACCAACACCCGTCCCCGTACGATGGCCCGTTGCTCTCGACGTCCACCGCCCCCGAGGGGAGGACCCGCCCGCATGACCCGAGTTGCGACCGCCGCCGCTGCGTGCGCGGTCGGCCTCGCTGCTGCCGCCGTCGCCGTCGCCGTGCTCGGTGATCGCGACCAGCTCCCGGTGGCCGCGACGACCGTCGTCCCGTCGACCTCGGCAGCGAGCCCGTCGCCAACCGCATCGGCCACGCCGACACCGACACCGACACCGACGACCACGACCCCGCGTGCCACGGCAACCCCGATTCCCGTCGGCCCGCTCACCGTCGCCGACGCCGAGGCCGCCCTGCCGAAGGAAGGGGCGGAGTTCGGGCCGACCGATCTCCCCGTCGAGCTCGGCTCCGTCTGCGAGGGCGCGACGTTCGACTTCGCCGCGGCGACCCCGGTGTACGCCAGCCTGCAGAGCACCGAGGACCCGTTGCAGTACCTCGACGCCGTCATCGTGGTGTACGACACCGCGACCCGCGGCGTGACGGCGTACGGCGAGATCGCCGAGGCGATCGGGCTGTGCCCGCCGACCCGCACCGCGACGCCCCAGCCGACCACACCGGACGAGGAGCCGGTCCCGGTCGAGGTCGCGGGGGAGGTCAGGACCAACGTCGTGATCAACGGTCTCCAGGCCGTTCAGTGGGTGCAGCTGCAGTCGGCCGACGGCACCGAGCTGCGGACTGCGATCACGGTCGTGCTGGTGGAGAACGCGCTGGTCGCGATCTCCATGGACGAGGACTCCGAGACCATCGAGGCCGACGAGCTCGCCGATGACTCCATCGCCCAGGCCGCCGCGATCGTGACGGCCCTCACCGCCGCGGCGGCGAGCTGATGCACCTCCTGGTCACCGGCGGTCTCGGCTTCATCGGGCGCCACGTCGCGGCGGCCGCCCGCGCGGCAGACCACGAGGTCCGGGTGCTCGACGCGCTGCTGCCAGCCGCTCACGGGCCGGACGCCGCCGCCGCGAAGAAGGGGGCGGCCACGCTCGACGTGGACGTCGAGGTCCAGCTCGGGGACGTCCGCGACCTCGCCACCGTGATCCGCGCGCTCGATGGCGTCGACGTCGTCTGCCACCAGGCTGCCATGGTCGGCCTCGGCGTCGACCTCGACGACCTGCCCGACTACGTGAGCCACAACGACCTCGGCACCGCTGTCCTGCTGCGTGCCATGGCCGGTCGGGTCGACCGCCTGGTGCTCGCGTCGAGCATGGTCGTCTACGGCGAGGGCGCATACGCCTGTGCCGACCACGGCCCGGTCCGACCGGGACCGCGCAGCTCCGAGGCGTTGGCCGCCGGTCGGTTCGAGCCGCCGTGCCCCACGTGCGGCGCGCCGCTGCGGGACACGACGGTGGACGAGTCCGCACCGATGGACCCGCGGAACGGCTACGCCGTGACCAAGGTTGCGCAGGAGCACCTCAGCGGCTGCTGGGCCCGAGAGACCGGAGGCGCCGTCGCGGCGCTGCGCTACCACAACGTGTACGGACCCGGGATGCCACGCGACACCCCGTACGCCGGGGTCGCGAGCATCTTCCGCTCTGCGCTCGAGCGCGGTGCGGCGCCGCAGGTCTTCGAGGACGGGGGGCAACGTCGCGACTTCGTCCACGTCAGCGACGTCGCGCGGGCCAACCTCGCCGCGATCACGACTGGCTGTCTCGAGCCTGGCGCTCTCCGCGCGTACAACGTGTCCAGCGGCCAGCCGCACACCGTCGGCGAGATGGCGACGGCGCTGGCGGCGGCCTTCGGCGGCGGGGCCGAGCCGGTGGTGACCGGCCAGTCCCGGCTCGGCGACGTCCGTCACGTCGTCGCCTCGTCGGCGCGGGCCGCGCGGGAGCTCGGCTTCCGGGCTGACGTGTCATTCGAGGCGGGCATGCGGGAGTTCGCCACCGCCCCCCTCCGCGGCTGACCCGAGGAGCTCAGCCGCCGGGCAGCTACCAGGAGAGCCGGACCAGTGCCTGCACCGCCACCGCGACCGCGACCTGCGCGACCAGCGCGGAGCGCACCCACCGCTGCGGAAGCGCGGTGCAAGCCAGGACGATCCACGGTGCGAACGGCAGCCAGATCCGCTCGACCTCGCCCCGCGTGACACCGGACACGTCCAGCGCGAGCACCGCGACGAGCGCGCCGACCACGAGCGTCGCGACCCCTCGCTGGCGCAGCCGTGGGAGTGCGGCAGCGGCGGCCGGCCCGACGATCAGGGCGAGCACCGCGACGTTGCCGACGATCGTGAACCAGTACGGCCGGTTCGAGCCGGCACCGGCGTCCCACCGCACGGCCGTCGCGGCGACGCCGTCGAACCACCAGAACCCGGCCAGCGCCATGACCACGACCACGGCGACCGCGCCACCGACCGCGGCAACCGCCACCCGCGGCACCCACTGGATCACGAGCACCGCCACCGCGAGCCCCCCGGCGACGACGAGGCCATAGCTGAGGAAGATGCCGACGCCGAAGAGCACACCGGCGATCACGCCCAAACCGATCGAACCCGGCCCGACCGGACCCACGACTTTCGGGCGACGAACGACCGCAAGGGCAAGGGCGGCGACCGCCCACGCGCTCACGCCGAGGAAGATCGCGTCCGCGCTCGTGGCGACCGTGAGCGCGAACGGCGCAAGCACGAGGAACGGAGCGGCGCGCCTGGCCGTCGGTTCGTCCGCGAGCGCGCGGACCGTGACCAGCACCGCCGGTACGGCTGAAGCGCCGGCGACGATGCAGAGCGTGGCCGCCCATCCCGGACCGCCGAGACCGATCGCATCGAGGGCCCAGAACACGAGGGTGGCCAGCGGCGGATGACCGGCGGCATGCGTCGGCAGGCTCTCGACCAGCCCGGCGAAGCGACCGAGCCAGGCGACCGGGTCACCGCCGATGGTGCCCAGCGCGGCGAGGTACTCGTGCTCAGTGGCGAGCGGTGCGGCCAGCCGGGCCGGGCCGTCGACCACCGCGAGAATCACCGCCCACGCCGCGGCACCCAGCCAGCCGACCCCGACGAGCGTGCGCCACTCCAGGCGCCCCGCGAGCCTGGGCAGCACCAGGACGGCCGCGAGCCCGACCAGGACCGGCAGCGCGATCGACCAGGGAACCGCCCGGCGGTGGCCGTGCAGCGGCGGCACCCAGTCACCCGCGGGATAACCGGGATGCACGGCCAGACCGACCGCCAGCGCCCCGGCGACGAGCGCACCCCACACGGCCACTGCCCACCAGCTCGTTCGGTCTCGCGGCGGCGCGGTGTCGGTGCCGGCTCGGTCATCGGCGGCGATCGTCACCAGGCGAGCGTACGGACTTCATGGAGGCGCCGTTCGAGCACGCGGCGACACTCCGTGAGCACTCTGCGCTACCGATCCGGCCGTAACCTCGGGGTAAGGAACAGGTGCGTTCGGCTGGATACCGTCACGGCATGGAGGGCGATGTGCTGGTCACGGTGGACGTCGTCCTGCCGTGTCTCGACGAGGCAGGTGCGCTGCCCTGGGTGCTCGAGCGGATGCCGCCGGGCTATCGAGCGATCGTGGCCGACAACGGTTCGACCGACGGGTCGGTGGACGTCGCCCGCGAGCACGGCGCCACTGTCGTCCACGCACCGTTGCGTGGATTCGGCGCCGCCTGCCACGCCGGTCTCGCGGCCGTGACCGCCAAGATCGTGTGCTTCCTCGACGCCGACGCGTCCTGCGACCCGGGCGAGCTGCCGGTCCTCGTCGAGCCGGTGCTGACCGGCGCCGCTGACCTGGTCCTCGGTCGCCGGGTGCCGACCGTACGCGGTGCCTGGCCGGCCCCGGCGCGGCTGGCGAACGCCGTGCTCGCGGCCAAGCTGCGGCGCCGGACCGGGATCCGGCTGTCCGACCTCGGTCCGATGCGCGCCGCGCGGACCGCCGATCTGCGCGGGCTCGCACTCGCCGACCAACGCTTCGGCTACCCGCTCGAGATGGTGCTCCGCGCCGCCGACGCCGGGTGGCGCGTACGCGAGGTCCCGGTCCGTTACCACCCGCGAGTGGGACGGTCCAAGGTGACCGGCACCGTGCGCGGCAGCGTGCGGACGGTCCG
>JACCYY010000144.1 GCA_013696235.1 Sporichthyaceae bacterium
GCGTGACGCACCTCTACCTCTCCCCCGTGCTCGAGGCGGTGCCCGGGTCGTTGCACGGCTACGACGTGGTCGACCACAGCCGCCTCCGTACGGACCTCGGCGGGGAGGTCGCATTCGACCGCCTGCAGGCAGCCGCAGACGGCGCCGGTCTCGGGCTCGTGGTCGACGTCGTGCCGAACCACATGGCCGTCCCGACGCCCGCGTCGCTGAACCGCCAGCTGTGGTCGGTGCTGCGCGACGGCCCGACCTCGCCGTACGCGCACTGGTTCGACATCGACTGGACCACGCCGGAGCACGCCGTGGTGATGCCGGTGCTCGGGCAGCGGATCGGCGACTGCGTCGAGGCCGGCGAGATCGGGCTGGACCGGTCCGGCCCCGAGCCGCTCCTGCGCTACTTCGACCACAGCTTCCCGATCCGTCCCGGTACGGCTGAGCTCCCCCTGGTCGAACTCTTGGACCGACAGTGGTACCGGCTCACGTTCTGGCGCGTGGCCGGCGAGGAGCTCAACTACCGGCGATTCTTCGACGTCGACACGCTCGCGGGCATCCGGGTCGAGCACGCCGACGTGTTCGACGCCTCCCACGCCGTCCTGCTCGACCTCGTGCGTGCTGGTGCGGTCGACGGGTTGCGCATCGACCACCCGGACGGCCTGGCCGACCCGCGCGGCTACCTCCAGCGGCTCCACGCGGCCACCGACGGTGCGTGGATTGTGGTCGAGAAGATCCTCGAGCCCGGCGAGCAGCTCGCTGCTGACTGGCGCTGCGCGGGCACGACCGGGTACGACGCCCTGGTGCGCGCCGGCGGGGTGTTCCTCGACCCGGCCGGCGGAGACCCGCTCCGCGCCCTCTACGCCGGCATCTCCGACCAGCCGGCCACGTTCGACGTCGTGGTCGACGCGACCAAGAGGGTGGTGATCGGCACCTCACTTCGGGCCGAGGTGGCCCATCTCGTCGACCTGCTGGCCGAGATCGGCCGCGAGGACCTCCGCATCCGCGACCACACGTCACGCGGCTTCGAGGTGACCCTGGTCGAGATGCTCGTCGCGTTCACGGTCTACCGCGCGTACGTCGTGCCCGGCGAGGATCCGCCGCCGGAGTCCGTGCGGCTGGTCGACGCCGCGGCGGACCGGGCGCGCGCGCGGCTGCCCGAGGACCGGCACGCCACGCTGCAGGTGGTTGCGGACCTCGTCCTGGGGCGGCTCGGCCGCAGCCGGGCGAAGGACACGTTCGTCGTGCGCTTCCAGCAGGTGTGCGGTCCGGTCATGGCCAAGGGGGTCGAGGACACCGCGTGCTACCGGTGGCTCCGGCTGACGTCGCTGAACGAGGTCGGTGGTCGTCCCGAGCAGCTCGGCGTGAGCGTGGCCGAGCTGCATTCGTTCGCGAGCCGCGTGCAGGACACCTGGCCCAACACGATGACGACGCTGTCGACCCACGACACCAAGCGTTCGGAGGACGTCCGCGCTCGCCTCGCGGTGCTGTCCGAGCTGCCCGACGAGTGGGCGCTGGCCCTCTCGGGCTGGCGTTCCGCGGCGGCGGAGTACCGGCCACCGGACGTCGACGCCAACGCCGAGTACCTCATGTGGCAGACCATCGTCGGCACCTGGCCGATCGACGCCACGCGGCTGCGGGCCTACCTCGAGAAGGCGGCGCGCGAGGCGAAGCTGCACACGTCCTGGACCGAGCCCGACGACGCGTACGAGCGCGCGCTGGACGAGTTCGCCACCGCTGTGCTCGCCGACGAGGCGGTGGGGGCCGGCGTCGAGGAATGGGTGCGGCGGTGCGCACCGTACGCCCGCGTGGTGACGCTCGGCCAGAAGCTCCTGCAGATCACCATGCCTGGAGTTCCCGACGTCTACCAGGGCTGCGAGCTGCCGGACTACTCACTGGTCGACCCGGACAACCGCCGTCCGGTCGACTACGCCGGGCGAGCTGCGCTCCTGCAGGCGCTCGACGTCGACGACACGGTTCCCGCCCAGCTCGACGGCGAGAAGCTGCTCGTCACGAGCCGGGCACTCCGGCTGCGCCGGGAACACCCGGACTGGTTCGGGGTCGGCGGCGCGTACGAGCCGGTACACATCGACAGCGAGCACGCGGTCGCGTTCTTCCGCGGCGGCGGCCAGGCACTCACCGTGGTCACGCGGCTCGCGGTGGGCCTCGAGCGGGCCGACGGTTTCGACCGAGCGACGTTGCCGGTCCCGCCCGGCGCCTGGACCGACGTCCTCACAGGCCGGACGATCGACGCGGACGCCGGGGCGATCCGGCTCGCCGACCTGCTCGACCCGCTTCCTGTCGCCCTGCTGGTCCGTGGTTCCCAGATGACCACGGATCGGGGGTGAGGGGTGCCGTTCCGTGGTCATTGGGCCGTTCGGGTCAGGTCGGGTCGCTGGCCAGGACGCGCGCCCGCTCGACGTCGACGTCGTACTCCGGCGCCGGCCACTGCAGGTCCATCGCCTCGAGCCGCTCCACCAGGAGCTGGGACACCGCCCAGTTGCGGTACCACTTGCGGTCCGCCGGGACGACGTACCAGGGCGCCGCGGCGGTGCTGCATTTCTCCAGCGCGGCCTCGTACGCCTCCTGGTAGCGCGGCCAGAGCGCGCGCTCGGCGATGTCGCCCGGGTTGTACTTCCAGTACTTCGTCGGGTCGTCCAGGCGAGCGAGCAGCCGAGCCCGCTGCTCCTCCGGCGAGATGTGGAGCATGACCTTCACCAGCACGCATCCCGACTCGACGAGCCGCTCCTCGAAGCGGTTGATCGTCGCGTACCGCCGCGCCCACACCCGGCGCTCGACGAGGTCCTTCACCCGCGCGATCAGCACGTCCTCGTAGTGCGACCGGTCGAAGACCCCGATCATGCCGGGGCCGG
>JACCYY010000173.1 GCA_013696235.1 Sporichthyaceae bacterium
GAGCTCGGCTCGATCGGCGGGCTCGGCAAGGGCGAGCAGATCTACGCCGTGCGGTACTTCGGCGACACCGCGTACGTCGTGACGTTCCGCCAGACCGACCCGCTCTACGTCATCGACCTCGCCGACCCGGAGAACCCGGTGGCCAGGGGAGAGCTCAAGATCACCGGCTACTCCGCGTACCTCCACCCGCTCGGGGCGGACCGGCTGGTGGGCGTCGGCCAGGAGGCGACGGCGGAGGGCCGCGCGATCGGGCTCCAGGTGTCCCTCTTCGACACCACCGACCCGACCGCACCCACCAAGGTCGACGGCGAGGTGCTGCCTGGGGCGTGGAGCGACGCCGAGTGGGACCCGCACGCGTTCCTGTCCTGGGAGCCGACGAACCAGATCATGGTGCCGGTCGCCGGCGACCGGAAGTCCGGTCTGCTCGTGCTCAGCGTCACCGCCGACGGCTTCGTGCAGGACGGCCTCGTGGCTCCCGCGCCGTCCGCCCAGGTCGACTCGTACACGTCACCGACGCGAAGTGTCGTGGTCGACGACCGGCTCTACACGATCTGGTGGAACGGCGTGCAGGGCAACGATCTGGACACCTTGGAGCCGCTCGGCTGGGCGCCCTTCAGCTGATCGGCACGGCGTGACCCCGTGCCGGCAGTTCTGGCACGGGGTCAACCCGTGCCAGGAGGATCTGACGGCTAGCCTCGCTGCATGACCGACGAGGTTTCCCAGCACGGGTTCGAGACGCTCGCGATCCACGCAGGCCAAGAGGCAGACCCGGCCACGGGTGCCGTCGTCCCACCGATCCACCCGGCCTCGACGTTCCGCCAGGACGGCGTGGGTGGGATGCGCGGCGGCTACGAGTACGGCCGCTCCGCCAACCCGACGCGGACGGCGCTGGAGACCTGCCTCGCCGCGCTCGAGGGCGGCACCCGCGCGCTCGCGTTCGCCTCGGGAATGGCCGCCGAGGACACCCTGCTCCGGACCGTCTGCGGTCCCGGCGACCACGTCGTGATCCCGAACGACGCGTACGGGGGCACGTACCGGCTCGTGGCGAAGGTGGCGGCCCGGTGGGGCCTTGAGTGGTCAGCCGCCGACGTCACCGACGCGACCGCCGTCCAGGCTGCCGTACGACCGGGCCAGACCAAGATCGTCTGGGTCGAGACACCGACCAACCCGCTGCTCAACATCGCCGACCTCGACGCGCTCGCCGCACTCACGCGCGACGCCGGGGCCCGGCTCGTGGTCGACAACACGTTCGCCTCGCCCTACCTGCAGCAGCCGCTGGCGCATGGTGCGGACGTCGTCGTGCACTCGACCACGAAGTACATCGGCGGGCACTCCGACGTGGTGGGCGGTGCCCTCGTGGTGCTCGACGCCGAGCTCGCCGCAGAGCTGGCGTACCACCAGAACGCGATGGGACCGGTGGCCGGGCCGTTCGACGCCTGGCTGACGCTGCGCGGGGCCAAGACGCTCGCCGTACGGATGGACCGGCACTGCGACAACGCCGAGCGGGTCGCCGCGCTGCTCTCCGGCCACCCGCGGGTCGTCGAGGTGCGGTACCCCGGACTCACCGCCCACCCGGGGCACGAGCTCGCGGCCAAGCAGATGCGGCGGTTCGGCGGGATGGTCTCGTTCCGGGTCGCCGGCGGCGAGGCGGCAGCGCTCGAGGTGTGCGAGCGGGCCCGGCTGTTCACGCTCGCGGAGTCCCTCGGCGGGGTGGAGTCGCTGATCGAGCACCCGGCCCGCATGACGCACGCCTCGGCGGCCGGCAGCCCGCTCGAGGTGCCGCCGGACCTGATCCGCCTGTCCGTCGGCATCGAGTCCGCGGACGACCTGCTCGCCGACCTGCGGCACGCGCTGGGGTCCTGATTCGCGTTCCCGGCCTCGTCTGCGTGGACGTCGGCTCGACGTACACGAAAGGTGCGGCGGTCCACGCCGAGACCGGTGCGCTCCTCGCGGTCGCGACGCACCCGACCACGCTCACGCCGGACGTGCTGGTGGGGCTCGACGCGGTCCGCGCCGATCTCGCCGCACAGGTCGAGCAGCTCGTCGTCGACGAGGTGCTGGTCTGCTCGAGCGCCGGTGGTGGGCTGCGGCTGGCCGTGGTCGGGTACGAGCGGGCGGTCACCGCCGAGGCCGGCTACCTGGTCGGGCTCTCGGCCGGTGCCCGGGTTGTGCACGTCGCGGCGGGGCGGCTCGACGTCGCAGGCGTCGCTGCGCTCGTCGACTCCCGGCCCGACGTCGTCCTGCTCGTCGGCGGGACCGATGGCGGTGACACCGAGATGATCGTCCACAACGGAGACCGGATCGCCAGATCGCACCTGCGGTGCCCCGTGGTCGTGGCCGGCAACGCCGAGGTGACGTCGTCGGTCGCGACCGCGCTGACCGTACGCGGCAAGCACGTGCTGTCCACCGTGAACGTGCTGCCGAGCATCGGCGTCCTCGACGCCGCACCGGCACGCGCGATGATCCGCGAGGTGTTCATCCGCCACGTCATCGGCGGCAAGCGGCTCTCCCGCGGCGCGCAGTTCGCCTCGCTCGTCCGGGCCGCGACGCCCGACGCCGTGCTCGCCGGGGTTGAGGTGCTCGCCGACGGGGCGGGCGGCGCCCCAGGCGCAGGCGACGTCCTCGTGGTCGATGTCGGCGGCGCGACGACCGACGTCTACTCGGTGGTGACGCCCGATCCGGAGGAGTCGACGCTGCGCCGCGAGGTCGTCGAGGTGACCTGGCGCGGGCGGACGGTGGAGGGCGACCTCGGCGTGCGATCGAGCGCCGGCGGGGTCGTCGACGCCGCCGTCGCCGAGCGGCTCGTCGATCCCGAGGAGGCCGTCGAGCTCCGGCGTGCCGCCGGGCGACGGGTGGCAGACCCGGCCTACGTCGCGGTAGAGGGCGACGTCGCGGACGACGTCGCGCTGACCAGCCTCGCCGCCACCATCGCCGTACGACGCCACGCCCGTCCGCACGTCGTGACCGGAGTCGGCGGCGCAGAGGTCAGGCGCGGAGGACGGGACCTGCGCCAGGTGGCGCTCGTGGTCGGCTCCGGCGGTGTCCTCCGGCACGCGCCGCTTGCGGTCGCCCAGCAGGTGCTCGAGGCCGTCGTCGGGGATCTCAGCGGTGGTTGGAAGGTCCCGGAGAACGCCCGCCTCGTGGTCGACACCTCGTACGTGCTCGCCCCGGCCGGCCTGCTCGCGCTCTCGGGTCGCGTCGACGTCGCGGCTCGCCTCCTACGCGCCAACCTCGGCTGATCCTGACGATCGATCGTCGTTGCAGGTCCGCGGGTCCGGACGTTGCTCCTGCTTGGTTGTCACAGCCTGGGTGGCTGCCTCGTCTGGTGCTCGACGCGGGGC
>JACCYY010000198.1 GCA_013696235.1 Sporichthyaceae bacterium
GAGCGACAGGGTCACACCAAGCAGGCCGATCGCGACGAGCGCGACGGCCGGGATCCAGGACAGGCTGTTGCCGTCGATCAGGTCGAGCCGCCAGAGCGGCCACAGCAGCGCAACTGTCGCGAACACCAGGCCGAACACCAGCGAGACCACGTCCAGCTCATGACGTCGCACGTCGCACCTCCACTTTGCCGAGACCGAGATCGATGGACAGCTCCAACCGGCCGCCGCCCGCGCCGTCGGCGCCGAGGTCGGTGAACGCGTCGCCAGGCTCGAAACCGCTCGACCGCCGGTCGAGGATGATCAGGTCGCCGAGACCCACGGCTGCGTCGACCACGACGTCCACGTCGTCTGGGACGGTCACGATGACCTCGCCGGCGCCGAGGTCGATCATGGTGGCCAGGTCCTCGCCCTCGAAGTCGAGCTCGGTGAGGTCCAGCCGGATCGACCCGGTGCCGAACTCGTACGCGGGGGAGAGCTCGTCAGGTGTGCGCGGGGTGGCGCTGATGTCGTCAGCGTTGCGCCAATCACGCCAATCCGGGCCGACGACGGCATCGGCGAGCACTGCCGGCCCGAGCGCCAGGCCGAGCAGGATGCCGAGCGCGATCAGCCCGCGGGACCGACCGATCCACGCGCCGAGCACGAGCCCGCAGGCCACCACAGCGAGCGCGGCGACAACGTAGCCGGCGATCGGCACGGCGACGCCCGAGAGATCCACCAGGGCGAGCACGCCGAGCACCGCGAGCATCGCGCTCAGCGTCAGGAGACCGAGATACGAGCGCTTGCGGCGCGGCTTCGGGGGCGGCAGCTGGCCCGAGCCGTACGGCGGCGGCGGGGGTTGGTCGAACGGCGGGTCCCACTGCGGAGTCATCGCCGAGGTCACCGGAGCGGGTGCGCCGGTCGGGCTCGGGCGCTGCATCGTGAGCGTCGGGTCGACCGTGCCGGCCGGTTGGCCGGCGCGGGTCCCGAGGTCGAGGGTTGGCTCGGCACCGGAGCCGGTGACGACCGTCGGCTCGGTGCCGGCCCTCGTCGACGCGTACGGAGCGACGGTGGTCGCCGCGAGCCCAGCCGTCGACGGGCGGTACGCCGGCTGCCCGGGGGGAGAGACCGGGTTCTCGTCGCGCCGCACGACGAGCAGTGCCACGACCACGACGATGGCGATCAGGAGGCCCGGGACGAACCCCCCGTCGAAGCCCGTCACGAACCCTCCCCCGAGCACCACGGTCACCGCGACTGCGAGCACGCCGGCGAGCGCGACCGCCGTGAGCACGCTTCGGGTGCGGTCCGTGGAGGTCGGGCTCAGCGCGTTCGTGAGGACCGACGGCTTCGTCTGGTCCGAGGGCAGGAAGAGCCATGCGGCCGCGTAGAGGACGAGCCCGGCGCCGGAGAAGAACGTCAGCACGACGACGACCACGCGGAGGATCACCGGGTCTACACCGAGCCGGCGACCGATCCCGCCGCACACCCCGGCGATCACCCGATCGCTCGTACTGCGATTCCACGGCGGCCCGGCGAGGGGCGGTGGAGTGGGAGCGGCTGGAGGAGTCGGCGGGCCAGGGCTCAGGGCGGGTTGGGGCGAGGTCATGCCCACCATCGTCGGTGCGCCGACGCTCGTCCACTATCGGGCACGACCCTGAGCGCCCCCTGAGCCGACCCTGCCCCCACAGCGGGTGCCTTCCGGATGTCGGTGCGGGGGCAAGCGTGTGACGATGCAAGCGTGACCACGATCGACGCCGCGCCACCGCGCTACCGCCGAGCCCAGGAGGACAAGCTCCTCGCCGGCGTAGCGGCCGGTCTTGCGCATCACCTCCGGGTGGACGTGATCGTCGTGCGGCTCACCTTCGTGGTGCTCGGCGCGGTCGGCGGGTTCGGGCTGCTGGTGTACGCCGCGCTCTGGGTCGTGGTTCCGCAGGACCGGGTGGAGACCGTCACCGCGCCAGGGCTGGCGGCCGCCGAGCGACTCGGACTGCGCCCGACGCGGCGGATCCGGCTCGCTGTCGAAGACGCTGGCCAGCTCCTCGCGTTCGCGGTGCTCGCGCTCGGGCTTGCGGCGCTGTTCCAGTCGACGTCGCTCGGCGTGAACCCGGTGATCTTCTGGCCGTCGGTCATCGTCGCAGTCGGTGTCTTCCTGATCTGGCGGCAGTCCGACGAGTCCGACGCGTCGCCTGCGAGCTCTGTGAGCGCGGGGGGGACCGGGACCGTCGGCCTCGGCGTCGGCTGGCGGAGCGGCGGGTGGCGCCATCGCCTTCGCGTGGCCATCGGTGCAGGCCTGGTGGTTGCCGGGTTGTTCGCGTTCGTGGCCGCGTCGGGCCGGCTCGACGTCGCCGGCGACGTCGTCGTCGGTGCGGCCACTGCGGTCGTAGGCGTCCTCCTGATCGGCGGCCCATGGCTGCTCCGGATCGTGCGCGACCTCAGGGACGAGCGCACCGAGCGAGCGCTCTCGCAGCAGCAGGCCGACGTCGCGGCCCATCTGCACGACTCCGTGCTCCAGACCCTGGCGCTGATCCAGCGCCAGGCGAGTGACCCGCGCGAGGTGGTCCGGCTCGCCCGGAGCCAGGAGCGCGACCTGCGTGGCTGGTTGTACGGCGTGCCGGCGTCGCCGGACTCCTCGCTCAGGATCGCGATCGAGCGGGTGGCTGCCGAGGTCGAGGAGCAGCACGGCGTCCTCATCGAGGTCGTCGTCGTGGGCGACTGCCCGGTCGATCCTGCGGTGCACGCCCTGGTCCGGGCCGCGCGTGAGGCGCTCGTCAACGCGGCGACCCACGCGCAGATGGACCGGGTGGACGTGTTTGCCGAGGTCGAGGGCAACGAGGTGACGGCATTCGTCCGTGACCGCGGGGTGGGGTTCGATCCCGACGCGATCGCCGATGGCCGCATGGGTGTGCGAGGGTCGATCATCGAGCGGATGCAGCGCCACGGAGGCACCGCGACCGTACGGAGCACGCCGGGTGGTGGCACCGAGGTGCGGCTGACGATCAAGGTCGCGCCTGAGGTCCATCGAGCAGGGAGCCGCCAGTGACGTCATCGCAGGACTCGACCACCACGCCCGGTGGCAGGAGCTGGCTGACCCGGGTGGTGCTGATCGACGACCACGCCATGTTCCGGTCCGGCGTCCGCACCGAGCTCGGCGGCGCGGTCGCCGTGGTCGGCGAGGCCGCTGACGCGCCGTCGGCGATCCAGGTGGTGCTCGACACCGTCCCGGACGTCGTGCTGCTCGACGTCCACCTGCCCGGCGGCGGCGGGGTCGCCGTCCTGCAGGCGGTCCTGGCCCGCCGGCCGGAGGTCCGGTTCCTGGCCCTGTCGGTCTCGGACGCGGCGGAGGACGTGATCGGCGTGATCCGAGCCGGCGCGCGCGGGTACGTCACCAAGGCGATCACCGGGCCGGAGCTGGTCGCCGCGATCCGCCGGGTCGGTGAGGGCGACGCCGTGTTCTCCCCACGGCTGGCCGGGTTCGTGCTCGATGCCTTCACCGGGATCGACATCGCCGCGGTCGACGAGGAGCTCGACCAGTTGACCCCGCGCGAGCGCGAGGTGCTTCGGCTGATCGCCCGCGGCTACGCGTACAAGGAGGTCGCGAAGGAGCTCTTCATCTCGGTGAAAACGGTCGAGACCCACGTGTCGGCGGTGCTGCGAAAGCTCCAGCTCTCCAACCGGCACCAGCTCACGCGCTGGGCCACCGAGCGTCGCCTGGTCTGACCGACCGGCGACCACCGAGGGCAGCCGACCGGCCGGTACGGTGGCCGGCGTGGAGATCGTCCGGGACATCGTGCTGTTCGGGCACCTGCTCGGGATGGCGAGCCTCCTCGGCGGAGCCCTGGTCCAGATGCGTGGCAAGGACCGGGTGGTCAACGCAGCGATGTTCCACGGCGCGGTCACCCAGGTGGTGTCCGGGGTGCTGCTCGTCGGCACCGCCTACGCGCTGGACGAGGGC
>JACCYY010000229.1 GCA_013696235.1 Sporichthyaceae bacterium
CCGGCGGGCCGCTCGGGTCGGGCGTCGGGGCGCCGGTCGGGTCCGCAGCCGGGTCCACCCCTGCGCCGGACGTCGGATCCGGCGCGGGGCGCACCGCCGGATCCCTCGCCGGGTCGAGCGCCGTGCTCTGGTCGGCCTCCTCGACGGTCGACCACAGCCGTTGCCACCACACGCCGGCGTCGATCTCCTCGGCGGTTTCCGGGACGGCCGGGTCGTCGCCGATCACGATGAAGCCGATGTCGCCGGGCTTGACCCAGCGCAGCCGCTCGCGGGCCTGCGCCTCGACGTACGTGGGGTCGTCCCACCGCTCGAGCTGGCGCTCGAGCTCGCTGATCGACTGCCGGTCCGCGGCGATGTCGTCACGCAGCCCGTCGAGCTCGCCGCGCTGGGAGAACCAGCTCCGCAGCGGCAGTGCGAACGAGATCACCAGCACGACCAGCACGACCGCGAGCACGGCAGCCCGGCCGGTGAGCGACACCCTGCGTGGCGGCGGTTCGAGCTCGGCGTGCTCGGTGGCCCGTACGGAGCGGGCGGGCGCCTCCGGTCGGACCGCTCCACGAGACGACAACGGGCGGTGACCGCCCCGGCCGGGTGCCGCGCCAGCGCCCGTGCGGCCACCGGTGCGTCCGCCCGTCCTGCGCTCCCCCGGACGTTTCGGTGTCGCCACGATCAGTCCCCGCTGGCCTGGAAGCGCGGGAACGCACCCGCCCCGGCGTACCGAGCCGCGTCGTCGAGGATCTCCTCGATGCGCAGCAGCTGGTTGTACTTCGCGACCCGCTCCGAACGCGCCGGAGCACCGGTCTTGATCTGGCCGCAGTCGGTGGCGACCGCGAGGTCGGCGATCGTGGTGTCCTCGGTCTCGCCGGAGCGGTGGCTCATCATGCAGCGGTACCCGCTGCGGTGGGCCAGCGCGACCGCGTCGAGGGTCTCGGTGAGCGTGCCGATCTGGTTGACCTTCACGAGCAGCGCGTTCGCGGTCTGCTCGTCGATGCCGCGCTGCAGCCGGGTCACGTTCGTCACGAACAGGTCGTCGCCGACGAGCTGGACGCGACCGCCGAGGGATTCGGTCAGGGCGTTCCAGCCGTCCCAGTCGTCCTCGCTCAGCGGGTCCTCGATGGACACGAGCGGGTACGCGTCGACGAGCTCGGTGTAGTACGCGGCCATCTGGTCGGCCGAGCGCTCCGTCCCCTCGTACGTGTATGCGCCACCGGCGTGGAACTCCGTCGCCGCGACGTCCAGCGCGAGCGCGATGTCGGTGCCGAGGATGAACCCGGCGTCACCGATCGCGGTCACGATCAGGTCGAGCGCCTCGCGGTTGCTCGGCAGGTCGGGGGCGAACCCGCCCTCGTCGCCCAGCCCGGTCGCCAGTCCGCGCGCCTTCAGCACGGCCTTGAGCGCGTGGTAGGTCTCCGCTCCCCACTGCACCGCCTCGGCGAACGTGGCCGCCCCGATCGGCGCGATCATGAACTCCTGGATGTCCACGGCGGTGTCCGCGTGCGCTCCGCCGTTGAGGATGTTGAACATCGGGACCGGCAGGAGGTGTGCCGTCGGGCCGCCGAGGTAGCGGAACAACGGCAGCTCGACCGAGTCCGCCGCCGCGCGCGCAACCGCCAACGAGACGCCGAGCATGGCGTTGGCCCCGAGGTTGCGCTTGTTGTCCGTACCGTCCATGTCGATCATGACCTGGTCCACGAGCCGCTGCTCGGTGGCGTCGAGGTTGGCCAGGCGCGGGCCGATCTCCTCGAGCACGGCGTTCACCGCTCGGCGAACGCCCTTGCCGCCGTACCGTGCCTCTCCCTCGTCGCGGAGCTCGACCGCCTCGAACGCGCCGGTCGACGCACCGCTCGGGACCGCGGCGCGACCGAGCGATCCGTCCTCGAGCAGCACCTCGCACTCGACGGTCGGGTTGCCACGAGAGTCGAGGATCTCGCGCGCGCCGACGCTCAAGATGTAGGGCACCGTGGACACCTCGCTGGAAGCCGGGTTGATCGGGAGTGCTGGGCCGAAGTGGTGGGCGAACCTGTGCACGGGCGCCTCGCCCGGCGCGACAACCGTAGTCGGGCAAGTGCCCGCGAGCCCGGACCGACCCACCTTGGTCAGGAGTCGCGCGGTAGCGCCGCGCGGGTCAGCCCAACGAAGGGCGCTCAGCGTCGTACGGGTCGGCGTGTCGGCGACGCCCAGCGCCCAATGATCGGCTGCCCGGGTGGTCGGAGGTGCCGGCGTGATCAGGGGGCGGGGGTTCGACGGCGCGGGTACGGGCGGCGTGCCGGCGGACGGCCGCACGCAGCGCGGCCTCGGGATCGACGCCGGCGGCTCTCGCCTGGGCGACCACACCGAGGAGCGTGTCGCCGAGGCCAACCGCGTCGGTGGGTGCGCCCGTCGGCGGGAGCGGCACGTCGAGCCCGGCCCGGGCCGCCCGGCCGAGCAGCTTCTCCGCCGACGCCAGCGCCGGGAGGCCAGGCGGGATCCCGTCGACGACGGAGGTCCGGCCCTTCTCAGCGGTCTTCAGCCGGTCCCAGGTGGCCTCGACGTGCTCGGCGGTCCGCGACTCGCCGCCACTGGTGGCATCCGAGCCGAACACGTGCGGGTGCCGGCTGACCAGCTTCGCCACGATCCCGTCGGCCACGTCGTCGACGTCGAACGCCTCGTCGGGGTCCTCGGCGGCGACCCGGGCATGGAACACCACCTGCAGCAGCACGTCGCCGAGCTCCTCGCGCAGATGTGCGCGATCCCCCGTCTCGATCGCCTCGACCAGCTCGTACGCCTCCTCGACGAGGTACCGGACCAGCGACTCGTGGGACTGATGCGCGTCCCACGGGCATCCACCGGGCGAGCGCAACCGGTCCATGACGGCGACCAGGTCGAGCAGGTGGGCGCCAGGCAGGTCGTACGAGCCGGCCAGGAGCTCGAGCTCAGGCGTCGTCCCGGTCCCGGCAGCTGCCCGGAGCGTCAGCGCCTCCGTGATCGCGGTCGAGAGCGCCGCGTCACCGGCCGGGTCCAGCAGCCAGACCACGACGGCACCTCGAGCGGCGAGGTCGAGGAGGCGCTGGGCGAGTGCCCGCGGCGGGTCGTCGAGCCGGGCTGCCTGGACACCGGCGTGGTGCAGCGCCGGCAGCTGCGGGTGCTCAACCAGTCCGTACCAGACCTGCTCGGCGCTGCGCAGCACGTCCCAGGCGTCCGGACCGAGCAGGCCGGGAGCGACTCGCGGCGAGCAGGCGAGGAGGACCAGGCGTCCGTCGGTCATGTCGCCCGGCTCAGCCGGGCGGGACCTGGATCGCGCCCGCGCCGGTCAGCGCGTCCGGGTCGTCGGGCACGGTCGACAACGAGCCGTTCGCGGGCGTGACGATCACCCCGTCCCACGTGCCGAATCGCGGGTTGACCGAGACGTCGGCCGCTGCGGAGTACTCGTCGACCGTGGCACGCGTGGCGGCGTCCGCCTCCTCGGGATCGGTGACCTCCTCGAGATTGAGCTCGCGGAGCGCGTTCACGATCCAGGCCGAGCGGATCTCGGCGGCGACGAGCTCCGGGTCGGGCGGGACGCCGCCTTGACCGACCTGGCGCGTGGCTTCCTCGATACCGCCGATCTGCTCGACGAACTCGTCGAGCTCGCCCTCGGTCGGCTCGAGACCGAGCTCGCGGGCGATCGAGTCGGCGACGTGCCCGCGAAGGAAGTTCTGGATGGTGACCGCGGTGATCCGGTCGATCGTCACCTGGTTGGCGATGTCGGGGTACGCCTCGGTGAACGCTGCGGTCCGCTCCTGGACCTCGGTGACGCTCAGCGAGTCACCGTCGATCGACGCGGCCACGCCGGGCTGGGCCTGGCCGCAGGCAGTCAGCACGACGCCGGCCACCAGGGCGAGCCCCAGGACATGCCGGCGCGTGCCGAGCGCCGACCGGAACCGCGGTGGCATCTGCTGCTCCCCTACACCCTCGTCCAGCCCACACTCGTCGGCTGCTCGGCCACCGTACGCGGCCGCGCAGGTGTAACGACATCGTCGATGACCTTGCCGCACCACTGGAGCAGTGCCACGTCACGGACCGACTCCCCGCCGATCGCGGCCGACCTCGGCCGCGGCACGAGCATCGTACGCACCTGCGACTTCACGATGCTGCGCGGATAGAGCCGCTGCAGCCGCAGCTGGCCGGACTCCGCCAGCTCGACCGGACCGAACCGGATGTGCTGCCCCTGGGCGGTCACCTCTGTGACGCCGGCGGACCGGGCGTGCACGCGGAACCTGGCCACCTCGAGCAGGTTCACCACCGGCGGCGGCGGATCGCCGTAGCGGTCGGTGAGCTCCTCCCGGACCGCGTCGACCTCGGCGTCGGAGGCCGCCTCGGCCAACCGGCGGTAGGCCTCCAGCCGGAGCCGCTCGCCCGGCACGTAGTCGTGGGGCAGGTGCGCGTCGATGGGCAGCTCGACCCGGACGTCGACCACCTCGGCGGGGCCATCGCCCCGGAACTCCGCGACCGCTTCGCCGACCAGCCGGATGTAGAGGTCGAAGCCGACCTCGGCGATGTGCCCGGACTGCTCCCCGCCGAGCAGGTTGCCGGCCCCGCGGATCTCGAGGTCCTTCATGGCCACGGCCATCCCGGAGCCGAGGTCGGAGTTCGCGGCGATCGTGGCGAGCCGGTCGTAGGCAGTCTCGGTGAGCGGCCGCTCCTCCGGGTAGAGGAAGTACGCGTACGCCCGCTCGCGGCCGCGCCCGACCCGGCCGCGGAGCTGGTGGAGCTGGGACAGCCCGAGCAGGTCGGCCCGCTCGCAGATCAGCGTGTTGGCGTTGCCGATGTCCAGACCGTTCTCGACGATCGTCGTGCAGACCAGGACGTCGAAGCGCTTCTCCCAGAAGTCGATGATCACCTGCTCCAGCAGGTGCTCGTTCATCTGCCCGTGCGCCACCGCCACCCGGGCCTCGGGCACGAGGTCGCGGATCTTGGCCGCCGCGCGGTCGATCGACTGCACCCGGTTGTGCACGTAGAACACCTGTCCGTCGCGCAGGAGCTCGCGCCGGATCGCCGCGGAGATCTGCTTCTCCTCGTACGTCCCGACGAACGTGAGCACCGGGTGCCGTTCCTCGGGCGG
>JACCYY010000324.1 GCA_013696235.1 Sporichthyaceae bacterium
TGACGCTCTTCCCCGATGCCTCGCGGTACTTCAGCCCGGTGATCGTCACGCTGGCGGTGATCGGGGTGCTCTACGGCGCGCTCGTGGCGATCGGTCAGACCGACCTGCAGCGTCTCGTCGCGTACACATCGATCTCGCACTTCGGCTTCATCACGCTGGGCATCTTCGCGATGACGTCGACGAGCCAGAGCGGGTCGACGCTCTACATGGTGAACCACGGTTTCTCCACGGCGGCACTGTTCCTCGTGGTCGGGTTCCTGGCCTCGCGTCGCGGCTCGCGCCTCGTGACCGAGTTCGGTGGCGTGCAGAAAGTTGCGCCGATCCTCGCGGGGGTCTTCCTGTTCGCCGGCCTCTCCGCGCTCTCCTTGCCCGGGCTCTCGACATTCGTCAGCGAGTTCATGGTCCTGGTCGGCAGCTATTCGCGGTTCAGCCTGCTGACGATCCTGGCCACGCTCGGGATCGTACTTGCGTCGCTGTACGTGCTGCTCATGTACCAGCGGACGATGACCGGCCCGGTCTCACCGTCGGTCGAGCGGATGACTGACCTCTCCATGCGTGAGCGGCTGGTCATCGCCCCCGTGGTCGCCGTGATCGTCGCGCTCGGCTTCTTCCCGGGTCCGGTGCTCGATGTGATCAACCCGGCGGTCACGGCCACCCTGGAGCACGCCGGGGTGAGCGACCCTGAGCCCCCGGTGGCCGTGCCCTCGGGCGAGGAGGCCGAGTGAGGATCCAGGCACCGACGATCCCCGGGATCGAGTTCACGACGCCGGACATCGCGTACGGACAGCTCGCACCGATCGTCATCGTCCTCGGCGCTGCCGTCATCGGCATCATGGCCGAGGCATTCGTCCCACGGACGTACCGCTACGTCACGCAGGTCGGGCTCGCGGTGGTGGGTCTGGTCGCCGCACTGGTCGCCGTGGTGCTGCTCGCCGGCACGCAGAACATCACGGCCGGCGGAGCGTTCGCCGTCGACGGACCGACCCTGCTCCTGCAGGGGACGATCTTGGTGCTGGCGCTGACCAGTCTCGGCCTGGTCGCGGATCGCGCCGTCGAGCCCGGCGGTGCGTTCGCCGCCCAGGCCTCGGCGATGCCCGGCAGCGAGGGCGAACGGGCCGCGACCACGTCTGGCATCGAGCAGACCGAGGTCTACCCCCTGCTGATGTTCGCCGTCAGCGGCATGGTCATGTTCCCCGCGGCGAACGACCTGCTGACGATGTTTGTGGCACTCGAGGTCCTCTCGCTCCCGCTCTACCTGCTCTGCGGCATGGCTCGGCGGCGCCGGCTGCTGTCGCAGGAGGCGGCGCTCAAGTACTTCCTGCTCGGTGCGTTCGCGTCCGCGTTCTTCCTCTTTGGTATTGCGCTGCTGTACGGCTTCTCCGGCACCCTCGAGCTCGGCGGGATCGCCGATGCCGTGGCGACCCAGACCGTGGGCGAGGGGTACCTCCTTGCCGGTACGGCGCTCGTCGCGGTCGGGCTCCTCTTCAAGGTCGCTGCCGTGCCGTTCCACGCCTGGACGCCGGACGTGTACGTCGGCGCACCCACCCCGATCACGGCGTTCATGGCCGCCTGCACGAAGGTGGCCGCATTCGGTGCCCTGCTGCGGCTGTTCTACGTCGGGCTGGGTGGCAGCCGCTGGGACTGGGAACCCGTGCTGTGGGCGATCGCGATCGTCACCATGCTGGTCGGCTCGTTGCTCGCGCTGACCCAGACCGACGTGAAGCGCATGCTCGCGTACTCCTCGATCGCGCACGCCGGCTTCGTGCTCGTCGGTGTGGTCGCCACCAGCCCGGCCGGTCTGTCGAGCTCGATGTTCTACCTCGTCACGTACGGGTTCGCGACGATCGGGGCCTTCGCCGTCGTCACCCTGGTCCGGGACAGCACCGGGGAGGCGACGCACTTGTCGCAGTGGGCCGGCCTCGGTCGCCGCGCACCGTGGTTGGCCGCGGTGTTCGCGCTGTTCCTGCTCGCGTTCGCCGGGATCCCGCTGACCAGCGGCTTCACCGGGAAGTTCGCGGTGTTCGCGGCTGCCGTCGATGGCGGCGCAACCCCGTTGGTCGTGGTCGCCGTGGTCGCCAGCGCGATCGCCGCATTCTTCTACGTACGGGTCATCGTGCTCATGTTCTTCTCCGAGCCGGTCGGCGAAGGGCCGACGATCGCCATCCCGGGCGTGTCCTCCGCGGCGGCACTCGCCGTGTGCGCGGCTGTTACCGTCGCGCTGGGCGTCGCGCCCCAGCCGGTGCTCGACCTCGCCGGCCAGGCGGCCGCCTTCATCCGATAGCTCGTCGCCAGCCGACCGTGATCTCGCCGACCGTCCTTCCGCACCCCGCGTCCCATTCGCCCCGTCCGCCCGTGACCCGTCCGCCCAGGAGCGCCACGTGACCGCCACCCGGCCGTTCCGGCTCTCGTTCGCCGATCTGGCCCTCGAGGGTGAGATCCGCGAGGAGCTCGAGGCGGTCGAGCAGCTGCTGCGCGAGTCGGTGAAGAGCGAGTACCCGTTCGTCACGGAGACCGCCGGGCACCTGGTGAAGGCGGGCGGCAAGCGGTTCCGGCCGCTGCTCACGCTGCTCGCCGCGCACCTCGGCGACCCGAGCGCGCCAGGGGTGGTGGCGTCGGCGGTGGTCGTCGAGCTGACCCACCTCGCGACGCTCTACCACGACGACGTGATGGACGAGGCGTCGCTCCGGCGTGGAGCCCAGAGCGCGAACACCCGCTGGACGAACACCGTGGCGATCCTCACCGGCGACTTCCTCTTCGCCCGTGCCTCGGGGCTCCTCGCCGACCTCGGGCCGGAGTGCGTCCGGATCCAGGCCAGGACGT
>JACCYY010000344.1 GCA_013696235.1 Sporichthyaceae bacterium
CCGGATGCGGTCTTCGGGAACGCGATCACGTCCCGGATCGAGTCCACGCCGGCCAGGAGCCCGCACACGCGGTCCCAGCCGAACGCGATTCCGCCGTGCGGCGGCGGACCGTAGCGGAACGCCTCGAGCAGGAACCCGAACTTGCTCTGCGCCTCCTCGGGCGAGAGCCCGATCACGTCGAACACCCGCTGCTGCATGTCCCCGCGATGGATCCGGATCGAGCCGCCGCCGATCTCCGAGCCGTTCAGCACGATGTCGTACGCGTACGCCAGCGCGTTGCCGGGGTCGGTGTCGAAGCGCTCCGCCCACGCCTCGTGCGGCCCGGTGAACGGGTGGTGCACCGCGGTCCAGCCGCCGTCGGCGGTCGGCTCGAACATCGGCGCATCGATCACCCAGAGAAAGTCCCAGGCGTCCGAGGCGATCAACCCGCAGCGCCGCCCCACCTCGAGCCGGACCGCGCCGAGCAGCTCCTGGCTGGCCCGCTCCGCCCCCGCCGCGAAGAAGACGCAGTCACCGGGCTCCGCACCGGCGGCTCCGGCGAGCCCGCTGCGCTCCTGGTCGGACAGGTTCTTGGCGACCGGCCCGCGGAGCTCGCCGTCTGCGCCGACCAGGACGTACGCGAGCCCACGCGCACCACGAGCCCTGGCCCAGTCCTGCCACCCGTCGAGCTCCTTGCGGGTCTGGCCGGCACCGCCGGGCATGACGACGGCACCGACGTACGGTGTCTGGAACACCCGGAACGGGGTCTGAGCGAAATGCGTGGTGAGATCGACCAGCTCGAGGCCAAGACGCAGGTCGGGCTTGTCGCTGCCGTAGCGCCGCATCGCCTCGTGCCACGTCATGCGTGGGAACGGTGTCGTCACCGCTGCTCCGGCGAGCTCGCGCCACAGGCGGGCCACGACCTCCTCCGCGAGGGCGATCACGTCGTCCTGGTCGACGAAGCTCATCTCGATGTCGAGCTGGGTGAACTCCGGCTGCCGGTCCGCCCGGAAGTCCTCGTCCCGGAAGCACCTGGCGATCTGGTAGTACCGCTCGAGGCCGGCCACCATGAGCAGTTGCTTGAACAGCTGCGGGGACTGCGGCAGCGCGTACCAGGTGCCTGGTTGCAGGCGTACGGGGACAACGAAGTCCCGCGCGCCTTCCGGTGTGGACCGGGTGAGGTACGGCGTCTCGACCTCGACGAACCGGTGCGCTGCCATGACCTCCCGCGCGATCCGGTTGGCCTCCGACCGCAGCCGCAGCGCCCGCTGCGCGGCGTCGCGACGCAGGTCGAGGTAGCGGTGACGCAGCCGGGACTCCTCGTTCACGCCACCGGCGTGCTGGTCCTCGACCGGGAACGGCAGCGGGGCGGCGTCGCTGAGCACCTCGACGCTCGACGCGATGACCTCGATGCAGCCGGTCGGGAGGTTCGGGTTCTCGTTTCCAATCGGTCGGGCCGCCACCGTGCCGTCGACCCGCAGGCACTGCTCGTTGCGCAGCCCGTGCGCTGCCTCCTCGTCGCGCACGACGACCTGGACGACGCCGGAGGCGTCCCGCAGATCGAGGAACGCGACGCCGCCGTGGTCGCGGCGGCGGGCCACCCAACCGGCGAGCGTGACGGTCGTGCCGGCCGGCTCGGCGCCAAGCGCGCCGGCCTCATGGGTACGGATCACGCGGTCGGCTCCTCGTGGACGATCGTGGGACTCAGATCGACGTCGGGCGGCGACCAGGTCGCGGGGTCGGCCCGGTGCTGCTCACCGGAGCGGATGTCGCGCACCTCGTGCGAGCCGTCCTCCTGCGGGAACCAGACGTAGGGGATGCCGCGCCGCTCGGCATGGCGGATCTGGCGCCCGTACTTCGTCGGCTCCGGTGCGACCTCCGTCGGGACCCCGCGGTGGCGAAGCTGCTGGGCGACGGTGCGGCACGACCGGCGCGAGGCCTCGTCAGGGAGAGCGACGAGGACTGCCGACGGGACCGAACGGCTGCCGTCGAGCCGGCCCGCGGTGAGCAGCGGTGCAAGCAGTCGGGTCACGCCGAGCGAGATCCCGACCCCGGGGTACGTCGTCCGGCCGTCGGTGGCGAGCGAGTCGTACCGGCCGCCGGAGCAGACCGAGCCGATCCGCTCCCAGCCCAGCATGCGGGTCTCGAAGACCGTGCCTGTGTAGTAGTCCAGCCCGCGCGCGATCCGCAGGTCGGCGACCACCTGGACCCGCTCGGTGGCGACCTCGTGCGCGGCCTGCACCACGGAGACCAGCTCGGCCAGGCCCTGGTCCAGCAGCGGGTGCTCGACCCCCAGATCCTGGACCGCCTCGACGAACGACATGTCGGTCGTCGCGATCGCGGCCAGGGCGAGGCAACGATCGGCTGCGGCTGCGGCCAGACCGGCCTCGTCCACGAGCGCTCGCCGGACCTCGCCGGGGTCCACCTTGTCCAGCCGGTCGACCGCGCGCATCGCAGCAGCGGTGTCGGGAGCACCGACTCCCAGGAAGAACCCCTCCATCAGTCGCCGGTTGTTCACCTGCAGCCGCAGCGGCGGTACCGGCAGGGCGGACAACGCCTCGGCCATCACGGCAGCGATCTCCACATCGGCCTCGAACGACAGCGTGTCCTTGCCGACGACGTCGATGTCGGCCTGGGTGAACTCCCGGTAGCGACCCTCCTGCGGCCGCTCCCCTCGCCAGCACTTCTGGATCTGGTAGCGCCGGAACGGGAACTCGAGCTGGCCCGCGTTGTCCACGACGTACCGCGCGAGCGGCACCGTGAGGTCGAAGTGCAGGCCGAGGCCGCTGCGGTCCCGGCCGGGCTCGGTCCCGGGCTCGTCGGCGGCGTCGGCCTGGAGCCGGCGAAGCACGTACACCTCTTTGTCGGTCTCGCCCTTCTGGAGCAGCCGCTCCAGCGCCTCGGCCGAGCTCGTCTCGACCGAGGCGAACCCGTGCAGCTCGAACGTACGACGCAGGGAGTCCAGCACGCCGAGCTCGACCACCCGCTGGCTCGGCAGGTACTCCGGGAAGCCGCTCTGGAACACCGCGCGCTTCACCGCGAGCCGTCCCGAGCGGTGCTGCCGCCGGCGACGCGCCCGAGGGCGTGCTGGGCCTCGTGCAGGTACGGGTTGGTGGCCCGCTCGCGCCCGATCGTGGTGGCCGGGCCATGGCCGGGCAGCACCAGGATCGCGTCGTCGAGGGGGAGGATCTTGGCGGCGAGCGAGCGCATCATCGCGGCGGTGTCTCCACCGGGCAGGTCCGTACGGCCGATCGAGCCGGCGAAGAGCACGTCGCCGGACAGGATCGTGCCCGAGCCGGCCTGGTCGCGGCTGCCGTCAGGCACGTCGGGCAGGCGGAACAGCACCGATCCCGGGGTGTGGCCCGGTGCGTGGTCGACCGTGATGGTCAGACCGGCGAGCGTCATCGCCGTCGTGTCGTCGAGAGGGACGACGTCGTCGGGTGCGGTGTAGACCAGCCCGCTGGCCTCAACCATCGCGACCGCCTCCGGAGAGATCCCGAGCATCGGGTCGGCCAGCATGGCCTCGTCCGCGGGATGCACGTACGCGCTGATGCCGCGGGCATTGCAGACGGGCGCGACGGAGAACGTGTGGTCGAGGTGCCCGTGGGTGAGGAGGACCGCAACCGGCTGGAGCCGGTGCTCGCGCAGCACCGCGTCGAGCCGGCCGGCCACGCCGATGCCAGGGTCCACCACGAGGCATGCCTCTCCGGCGGCCGGCGCGAGCACGAAGCAGTTGGTCCCGAAGGCGGCGGCTGGGAACCCGACGACGAGCATGGTCGACCATCCTTCCGCGCGGGCCGGACGTCCTGGCCGACCAGCTCCGTACCGGTCGGGTGCCGCGAGACGGCTGACATCCGTACGGCGAGCGTACCGGCGCGCTGGAGCCGCTGGCAGCCGCGGGCGCCGAGTCCGTTGGCGCCGCCAGCGGCGCGCTCGGCCGCCAGGTCGACTGCGCCGCCCGCCCTAGACTGTCGCGGGATCTGCGAGGCCCGACCGGGCCAGGTCGTGCCGCCCAAGGAGGAATGCGTTGGTCAGCAAGGAGCAGCGACGGCGTGAGCTCGCGCGGGCGAAGCTGGCCCGTCAGCAGGCCAAGCGCGAGTCAGACGCGAAGCGCCGCCAGGTCCTGGCAGTCGTCGCGGCGGCCGTGGGCGTGCTGCTCGTCGT